>CAZGGJ010000001.1:0-5752 GCA_964525315.1 uncultured Candidatus Saccharibacteria bacterium
GGCGCACGGCCGCCACGGTGGTATATGTGTGCAATCTCGTTACTAAGGAGGGGCAGACGAGCGGTTTTACTGTGCTCGATCATGCCCGTGAAATTGAGCGATTTGCTGGTGAGGATGTGCTCGATGCGGTATTTTATAACGACCAGGTGCCTTCGGCAGAGGTGCTGGAGCGCTATGAGGCCGAAAATGCCTACCTGGTGCCTTACGACGCTGACAACCTTGCAGCGCAGCGGTTTGAGACTGTGGGCGGTGCGTTCTTGGGCCAGCTTGCAGCGGCCGATACAGCGACCGCGCCTATGCAGGTGACGCGATCGCTGATTCGCCACGATGCACCAACAATTGTTCGGCAGGTGATGGAGTTTTATGCGCGCACCCAGGCAGCCGCAAGTGACGAGACCGATGTCCGCGGCTAAGCGAGTATTGCTCCTCGACGTAGACCGGACATCGATTCGGACGACAGTACTGTGGCGGAAGTTTCAGGCGGTTTTGGTGGCGAAGCTCCATGACCCCGTGCTTGTCGCAGCGCTCAACGAAGCCGAACGAGCCGGCCGCGGAAATAACTTCGATCCGCTGGCGTGGCTTAGTGTTCGGCTAGCGGTCCGCGATGAGGCGTATGCCCAGGCGGTTGCGGCTGAGCTTCACGATCCGCAGGCGCTTTTCGAGTGGCTGCGGGCAGTATACGCTGACAGCCAGGGAAGGTTTGCGCCGGACTTCGTGCATGAGGTAGTGATAGCCGGCTTTTTTGATGTGTTGGCTGCTGCGCAGGCTGCTCGTACGCAGCTTGTGCTTGTTACGGCCGGCGATGTAGTGTTTCAGCAAATGAAAGTCTTGCTACTGGAGGCGCTTGCTCGCCAGGAGCGCCAGCGATGGGTAGCGGCGAATGCGCCGGACTTCGCCGATACGTTTGACTTCATCGTCATTGCAAATAGTAAGCAGCGCAAAACCGCGCTGGCGGCTGAATGCTTTGACGGACAGGGGGCGTTCAGGATTGATGAGCTTGTCCAGGAAGGCGCAGCTAGCCGTATCGCAGATACGGCTGCATATGCCGGCGTAGAAGAAGTTATAGTGGTGGATGACAAGCCGGAAAACACCGTGGATGCCGGAGCGAGGGTGATGAGCCTACTGGTCTATCCGGACGGTGTCGTCGTAGATGATGGCTGGCCGCGCCGGTCGCTAAAGGACGTTGCTGAGTATATACGTGCTCTGTCGGAATGATACTAGTGAGAGGTGTCATATGTCATAACTTATCCACAAAATTGTGGATAAGTTGCATTTTAGGCAAAAAAGCCAAAAAACTACTTGCATGTGGGTAGGTGTGGGTAGTATGATGAGTCCAGTGGAAAAAGTGGGTAAGCCTCATACAGCAGCCTACCAAACACAAACACCACAAAACAAACAACAATTTAACAAATCTATCCGTTAACGCCAGAGAGGGCAAGCAATATATAACGTCATGGATTACTTCGAACGAAAGCTCGACGACAAGCGTCGGTTGACCATACCGACTGAGCTTCGCGCGGAATTTGCCAGCGGCGTTGTGCTGTCCCGGGGGTTCGGTACGTATCTTCATCTGTATCCGCAGCAAGTCTGGGATAGGGAAGTTGAGCCGGCACTAGCTGGCGACAACATCTTTGATGAAGAACTGGCCAACCTCAATGTGCGCTTTAGACGGGGCAAGACGAGCCAGGCGCTCGACCAAAAGCAAGGTCGAATCGTCCTGGAACAGCACTTGCTCGACTATGCCGGCGTTAGCAAAGAGGTAGTAGCAGTCAGAGTAGGGGCGTATTGGCGCTTAGGCTCTCCAGAAAACATCACCTAGTGTACTATCCGTTATTTGTACGCACCTTAACAATTTGACAAACGTAATCGATACCCTCGAGATCAACTATCTGATAGTGAAGTAGGTGGCCATGGTGAACCACTTGAAAAAATCATCAGTACCTTTCTCAAAACACCTCCCAAAAAACTCCACCTCACACATAAGTCTCTCAATCGATATCATTTCTCTATATATATGAGTTTCAACGAAACGCTCTTAGAGGAAATCCCTGATATCGATAACTTATCAAAAACAAACACACAGCAAAATGCAAAAAACAAACAGCTTCACTATCAGTTAGGTGATCTCGAGTTAGCCGCGGCGCCTTTCGGCTCCTGCACATTTTTCGCCTGCGAGGCTCGCTCATGGTATGTTAAATACCATTTCGCTCGCTTCTCGACGAGAAAATGCACAGTAGCTCGAAACGCATCCACGGCTAGTCTCTCGGTATGCTATATTGAGAGGAATGAGTATTAAAGAACATCCACCACAACATGTTCCGGTGCTACTAGAGGCATGTCTTGAACTGCTAGACCCTAAAGACGGCGAGAAGTATCTCGACCTGACGGCTGGGTATGGCGGCCACGCACAGGCTATCCTAGAACGCACTACTAACTATCGAGAAAGTTGTCTTGTCGACCGTGATGAGTTTGCTATCCAGCAGCTTGAGCGGTTCGCCGAGGCAGGTGCCGAACTTCGTCATCAAGATTTTGCTTGCGCAGGCCAGCAGCTTGCGGACGAAGGCAAGCAATTCGATATTATACTTGTTGACTTGGGGGTGTCGTCACCGCAGCTTGATAGAGCTGAGCGAGGGTTTTCCTTTACACACGACGGTCCGCTCGATATGCGAATGGATAATCGGCAAGCACTCGATGCGAAGCAGTATGTGAATACTGCCCGTGAAAGTGAGCTTACCGATATTATTCACCGCTACGGGGAGGAACCGCGTGGTATTGCCAGGCGCTATGCGCAGGCGATCGTAAAGGGGAGACCATACGAGACGACTCGTGCACTCGCGGATACTATCATGCACGCTCATGTCGGCAAGTGGCAAAAAATCCACCCAGCGACACGTACTTTTCAGGCCATCCGCATCCACGTCAATCAAGAGCTTCGGCAGATTGAGAAGCTGTTGCCACTGCTGCCTACACTTCTGAGGAAGGGCGGGCGAGTCGGGATCATTAGCTTCCATAGTCTCGAAGACAGATTGGTAAAACGCTATTTTGCCGAGCAAGATGCGTCTGGATACGAAGCGGAGCTGCGCGTGTTGACGCGTAAGCCTCGCAGCGGGCTCGAAGATGTTCACAATCCGCGGTCACGTAGCGCCAAGCTACGAGTCGCTGTGAAAAAATAAACAAAGGGAAGGGGAAGGTATAATGCCAGTCCACATTCCAGTACAAAACCAGTCTGAAGAGACGACCGTACAGGTCCGTTTCCAATAGGCTGCAAGGGACGTGCCTCGCCGCTTCGGCGGTGAGGCCGCCGTCCGCCTCGACATCAAACATAAAAACAAACATCCACCACCATGCAAACACGACGATCCACCACTTCTTATACGTCGCGCCGTTCGCGCACCATGAGCCGCAATACCAATTCTGTTGGCTATGTTTCGGCGGTCAAACTCGGTCCTGTCACCCATACAGTGCTTGTGGCACTTATGATTACGGTACTTGGTTTGATATACTTGACACAGGCAACCAAGGCGACCAGCTATGACTACGCAGCCTCGGCGATTGATGACAAGATTGCTGAACTGTCGATTCAGAAGGGTGACCTTGAGGTTGAAAACGCCAAACTAACAGCCCTCGAAACCATCCAAAAGAGCTCTGTCGCTGCGGCGATGACCAAGCCTGCAAGCACCGACTACGCGCGGTAATCTACTATGCTACAATTCACTCGAACCAATCGGACGCGACTGCTGGCCATCTTGACGATAGGCCTGATGGCATTATTTATCGTCCGGTTGTTTTATTTGCAAATTATTCAGCATGAGCACTACATGCTGCTTGCAAATAACGAGCAGCTGCGGCAATGGAAGCTGCCAGCGGTGCGGGGCGAGATTTATGCGCTTGACGGCGATAAGCCGACGAAACTTGTCCTTAATCAGACCGTCTATACGGTATGGGCTGATCCGAAGGCTGTGGAGGATCCGACGGTCGTCAGCGAGGCGCTGCAGCGGACGATTAGCGGTAAGCTTAGGGGTAACTATCGTGAACTACTAGACAAGAAAGACACTCGCTACCAAATACTCGCGACTGGCGTGAGCTACAAAGAAGCGCAAGATATCAAGAAGGCGCACCTCTATGGTATTGGGTTCGAGCGCGGCATCAAGCGGGTTTATCCGGAAGGTAAGTTGGCTTCGCAGGTCGTGGGGTTTGTGAATAATGATGGCGTTGGTCAGTACGGTATCGAAGGCAAGCTTGATAGTGAGCTGAAGGGCACGGACGGCATGATCAAGACGGTTGCCGACGTGCGCGACGTCCCGCTGACAATTGGCAAGGAAAACATCAATATTCCTGCCGAGAACGGCAAAAACGTCGTGCTGACAATCGATCGCAATGTGCAAGCCGAAGCCGAGCGGGTCGTCGCTGAGCGTGCCAAGAAGATCGGTGCGACCTATGGCAGCCTGCTGGTGATGGACCCAAATACTGGTCGAATCATGGCTATGGCCAATACGCCAACCTACAATCCAGCGGATTTGCGGACGATTACCGACTTTGCCAATATCAATAACCGAATTATTACGCGGCCGTATGAGCCGGCATCTGTCATCAAGACACTCACGATGACGACAGGCATCGACAAAGGTGTTATTACGCCCGCGTCGCAGTTCAACAATACCAACTATGTCACGATTGACGATGCGACTATCACGAATGTGCTCAAAAACTATAGCGGCAGCATTACCATGCAGACCGTGCTCGATCAATCGCTCAATACCGGTACTGTCGAAGTGGCCAAACGCTTGGGTGGCGGGACGATCAACCGGCAGTCAAGGGATACGATGTACCAGTATTTCCATGACAAGCTAGGACTTGGCGAGCTGACAGGCATTGAACTGGCCGGAGAAGTGAAGGGTATCGTAGTGCCGCCGACAAACCCCGAGGGTAACGCAGTCCGCTATGCCAATATGACCTTTGGCCAGGGGCTGGACGTGACGCCGCTGCAGGTTGCGACGGCATTTTCGACGATTATCAACGGCGGGGTACGCATCAAGCCGACGGTTATCGCCGGTTCGATCAATGCTGACGGCCAGTACCAGGAGGCGGCGCAGCAAAGCGGAGAGCGCGTCATCAAAGAGTCGACATCGGCTGCGCTGCGCCAAATGGTGTACCATGCCCGCGGCACGTGGGTCAATGTAGGCGACCGCCAAGGCTATCAAGTCGGCGGCAAAACAGGCACTGCGCAGACGATCGAGAATGGCAAGTATGTCTTCAGCCAGACAGAAGGCACATACCTCGGAATGGGCGGCGAAAAAGGCGAACTGCCGCGATACGTGATACTTGCGACCTTTGCAGGCCCCAACCAGGCCTTTACGGGCGAGCATGCGATCGGTGCATTTACGGATATGTCCAACTGGATGCTATCATATTTGAAACTGGAACCAAAAGGGTAGATAATAGGGGGACTATGACGATTACCGGACTGACAAGCGAACTTATCAACACGACACTCCTTAGCGTTTCGGCGTTCATGCTAGCGATGATACTGACGCCGGTGTATACCTATTTTGCGTATCGCTATAAGTTCTGGAAGCGGCAGCGCACCACGAGTACGACGGGCGAGGAACTGCAAGTATTTACTCGGCTGCATGCCGCTAAATTTCAGCGGTCGATCCCAACGATGGCCGGTATTATCGGGGTAGTAGCGATTATTGTGGTGACGATAGTGGGTAACTTTGACCGTTCGCAGACATGGTTGCCGCTTGCGGCG
>CAZGGJ010000001.1:5762-78060 GCA_964525315.1 uncultured Candidatus Saccharibacteria bacterium
GTTGATTGGCGGCGGCGTAGTGGGGTTGATTGACGATATCATCAATATCAGGGGCAAGCAGCTGGGGGTGGCCGGGCTGCGGGCAAGCATCAAATTTTCGCTCATCGCGGCAGTGGGGCTGGCGCTTGGCTGGTTCTTTTGGGCGAAGCTTGGGTATGATAGCTTCCACGTGCCGTTTGTCGGCGAGGTAGCAATAGGCTGGTTGATTGTGCCGCTCTTTGCCTTTGCGGTTGTTGCAACGGGCAACGCCGTGAACATCAGCGATGGACTTGATGGTCTGGCGGGCGGCCTGCTGTCGATTAGCTTTATGACATTTGGCATTATCGCACTGCTGCAGGGCAATATCGGTATTGCGGGATTTTGCTTTACGGTAGTCGGCGCGCTGCTGAGCTATCTGTGGTTCAATATCCATCCGGCCCGGTTCTTTATGGGAGATATCGGCAGCTTTGCCTATGGTGCGGCGCTTGGGGTAGTGGCAATGCTGACCAATGCCGTGCTGCTGCTGCCAGTTATTGGTATCCTGTTTGTCATTGAGGCTGGTTCAAGCTTGGTGCAGATTATGAGCAAACGGCTTTTGAAGCGCAAGATATTTATCTCGGCGCCGATTCATCACCATTTGGAGGCAAGCGGTTGGCCGGAATCCAAGGTAACGATGCGTTTTTGGGTGATTGCATACGTGGCCGGCTTTATGGGCATACTACTGGCGCTTGCCGGAGGGCATGTATAGATGATGCGTCGGCGCAAGCCTCAGCTTTCGACTGCGGATGGGGCAGTGCAACGTGCGCACCGGCCTGACTATCAGCTGATTTTGTATGTGGGCTTACTGATGCTGTTTGGGCTTATTATCATGTATGCGATTGGCCCGCAGCGCGCCCAGGTGATGAACGACGCCTACAATACCGATGCCTACACTGGTGAATACTTCGTTATTAAGCAAACGGCAAGCTTGCTGGTGGCGATTGGCGGGTTTGTGGCACTGAGTATTATGCCGCTGAGACTACTGCATAAGTATGCGAGCAAGGTGCTTATCGCGGGGTTGGTGCTATCGGCGCTCTTGTTTTTGTTCGGCAATCTACTTCATGTGGAGCAAATCGCTCAGTGCACACTGGGTGCCTGCCGCTGGTTCAACCTCGGGCCCCTGGGGACGTTCCAGCCGGCCGAGGTACTGAAGTTTGGTGTGCTCATCTATCTGGGCAGGTTGCTTGCTGAGCGCATGAAGCAAGGTACAGTCAATGACTGGAACGAGACGCTGCTGCCAACGCTGATTATTACCGGCGTCTCGATGCTGTTTGTGATTGTTATGCAGCGCGATATGGGCACTGGGATTGCGCTTTTGTCGATCATCTCATCGATGGTGGTCGTGGCGGGCCTGGACTCCAAGCTGCTTTTGAAGCTCGGCGGAGCCTTGCTAGTAGTGGGATTACTGCTGGTAGTTACCTCGCCGCACCGTCTCGAACGCGTGGGGACGTTCCTGCGCGGCGACGATGTAGCGTCGCAGCAGTCGAGCGACGACGACTACCATATACGGCACGCCAAAATCGCCATCGGAACGGGTGGACTGTTCGGTGTGGGCATCGGTAACAGCGTACAAGCAACCGGCTATCTGCCGGAGGCGATCAACGACTCGGTATTCGCGATTATGGGCGAGACATTTGGGTTTGTCGGCGTGACAGTGATCATTATACTGTTTACGGCGCTCCTGGTACGGATTTTGCGCACGGCCGATCGGCTCAGCGATCCATGGCTGCGGCTGGTGGTAACAGGGATATTCGGGTGGATTGTGGCGCATGTTGTGCTCAACATTGCTTCGATGATTGGAGTGTTTCCACTCACAGGTATTACGCTGCCGCTCCTCAGTTTTGGCGGCACAAGCATGGTATTTATTGCGGCTGCGCTTGGAGTTGTATTCCAGGCGTCACGCCTTACAATGCATGGACTAACACTAGGAAAGGAGCCGTATGCGAATTCTTACCGCGGGCGGGGGGTCGGGCGGACACGTTACGCCGGTCGTCGCCGTACTACGTGAACTAAAGGCGGTTCATCCAGAAGCCGAGTATCGGTTTTGGTGTGATAAGGGCTTTTCGGCGCAAGCAGGACGGCTGATGCATGATGCATTTGGCGAGTCTGTGCAAGTGAGCACTATCATGTCCGGAAAATTGCGGCGCTATCATACGATGTCGCTATGGCAGCAGCTGCGGCATCCATTGACGATTGTCTTGCCAAACCTTATCGACGGGATGAAGGTCGCATGTGGTACAGTACAGGCGCTATGGAGGCTGATGATCTGGCGGCCGGATGTTGTGTTTGCAAAAGGCGGGTTCGTCTGCTTGCCAATTGGCGTTGCTGCGCATCTTCTACACATTCCGCTGGTCATCCATGATTCGGACGCCTATCCCGGGCTGACGAACCGCATCCTTTCGCGGTGGGCAGTGCGGATTGGCACCGGTGCTCCGCTCAAGTACTATCCGTATCCGGCAAGCAAGGCGCAGTATGTGGGCATTCCTGTCGATACCCGGCTTGCACCGCCCTCGGAAGAGGCGCAGGCTGAGCTCAAAGCCCGGCTTGGGTTTGCTGTCGACAGGCCACTGATTCTCATTACCGGTGGTGGACTTGGAGCGGTCCGGATCAATAATGCAGTTGCCGACAGCCTTCCGCAGTTGCTGGAGCTGGGAAGTGTTGCATTGGTTTGCGGCAAGCATCAGTACGAAGCACTGCGTGACCGCTTAGGAGCCAATACTGCTCAGTTCCAGCTGCACGCATTTGTCAGCCAGAACATGCATGAATACATGGCTGCTGCCGATGTAGTGGTTGCCCGGGCAGGGATGACGACAATCTTAGAGCTCGCTGCGCTGGCACGGCCGACCATCTTGGTGCCCAACGCCTTGCTTACGGGCGGTCATCAACTTAAGAACGCCGAAGTGTATGCTGATGCGGACGCAGTCCGTATCGTTGACGAGCCGCACATGCAAGACGGTGCTCTACTCGAGGTAGTGGGGGAGTTGCTTGCCTCGCCGTCGTATCGCCAAGGCCTTGGTGAGCGCCTTCATGCATTTGCTCGTCCAGATGCGGCGCGTGATGTCGCGGCGATGGTGCTTAGCGCGCAAAATGCTACAATGAAATAGACAAATGAAACGACCATTTAGTAAACAAACACCAGCAAAAGAACTACCAGTCCGACGTCGCCGTCTCAGCGATACTCCTTCGTCTGAGCCGACTACTACCGGTCAGATGACCTTCCGGCGCAACAGTACAATTACTGGCAGTAGTTCGCAGCATATCGCGAGCGCTACGGAACTCAATGGTCAGTTACAGTCGCCACGTGCCACCACGCATCACTTGCACCGGAAACGACGCTCATTTGCTCTGCTGCTACTCGGTTCGCTACTTGCTGCAGCGAGCTTGCTCGTGCTTATCTATCAATTTATGGGTAATTTTGAGGTCTCGCTGTACGGTCAGATCAAACCCATCTCAAGCGACCAGCGCGAGCTGTACCATGGCAAAATTGTCGAGTATTTCGACCGTTATCCGTTGCAGCGGTTACGGTTCCTGCTGAATCAGCAGCAGTTGGCGGATTTTCTACAGGAGAACACGCTTAGCGAGGTCAAAGCGATTGCCTCGGTTGTGCCGGATAGTCTCGGCGCGGCGACTGTGACCCTAAAGATGCGCGAGCCAATTGCCAGTTGGCTCATTCAGGGTTCGCGGCAGTATGTCGATACAGATGGTATCGTGTTTGGCCGTAATTATTTCGATGCGCCGACGGTTGAGATTCGCGATGAAAGTAACTTTGCGCAACAAGAAGGCCAGCAGGCACAAGCGGCAACAAGTCGCCGCTTCCTGCAGTTTATCGGAAAAGTCGTGCAGTACTACAGCGAGTATAAGCGGCCTGTAAAGCAGGTGACTATCCCTGCCACGGCGACTCGGCAGGTCATTATAACGGTTGAGGGCGGGTATAATGTCAAGATGACAGTCGACCGCCCGGCAGGGGAGCAGGCCGAGGATGGTCTGCGCGCTATCGAGTATGTACAGCGCAAACATACCAAGACCGAGTATATCGATGTCAGAGTGAGTGGGCGGGCGTTTTACCGATAACTGCGAGAAGGAGGGACTACCCGCCCTACAAGATATAAGTTCTATTTTTGTTCTATAAAATAGTAATACGTACGCATAGCAGAAAACTATACTAAAATATTGAATATAGAAAAAAGCAAATAAAAGGGGATAGGAGGGAAAAGGTAGGGAGGTAATCAAAAACTAAAAAAGCAAATAAACAAGTCGAATGTCAAACCTGCAGAATGTGGAAAAGTTGTAGCCAAGGCTACAACTGCAGGGCTCGAGGCTGTATGGCGAGGCGTACTCTATATGCGAGAGCAGCTCTTCTTGCATATAGAATGCCGATAATGGACACAGCAAACTGGTACAGGAGCTATACCGCAAGAAGCTCCCCTGTTACGCATGGAAGCGGAGGTATCAATACTCATCATTTGTCTATAGATCTGATGACGTAAAATCTACATTGTGCGACATTAGATCTATAGACAAAAGACGAATATACATCCATCCCTGCCGTGTGCATTTTACCCGCGTGCGATGCTTTGTTTGATGGTTTATGGATCTTCCCTGTTTGTGCGAGTTTGCTCTGCGATCAACTTATTCGGATTTTAATAGCACGATGCTCAACTACTAATGACGTGTACGGACTTCATATATAGGCCCGTATTTTGGCTGCATCCATAAGCCATATAAGTTCTATTTATGTTCTATTGTTCAGCATTGCGTATATTTCTGACCTCAAAGACTGCAGGGGAGCTTGAACACTCTTCAAATTGAACATTTGCCTACGTAAACTCCTGTGGACGTAGCAAAAAGCCGCGCTCCTCCCCTGCTATTAGCGAAGCTTAATAACTGTTTCGCCGGGAGTTGAGTTGGGTGTAGATGCTTTTTGAGACTCGGGTGCGGTTTTCGCGGCAGGGGCGGTTGCTGCAGTGTTAGATTTCTTACGGCGGGAGCGCGTACGCTTCTTTTTGGCCGGGGCTGCTGCAGAGGTGGTTTCGGTGGTGCTACCACTAGCTTTGGGTACCTCAAGGATCATCTCTGTAGATGCTGCAGAGGGCTTCTCGGCAATCGCCGGTGCCGCTGCGGTGGTTGCTGCAGCTTGCTTGGCGGCGTTTGAGGCTGGTGTTTTTACCTCTACTGGCGGGGCGATGCGGCTGGTGATATCGCCCTCTATTTCTTCGCGTGGGCGGCTGTATCGAACCCTGGTATTGGCGATGATTTGCGGGGTGAGGTCGGTCTGAACCGGTGGCAGATTGAGTGTACGGGCGCTGAAGGCGGGCTGCTTCTCGCCATTGATGACCATATTGATGATGAAGTTGCGGTTGTGCATCTGGAGTAGGTCGTTTGGTTCGAATTGCGGCTCAAATTGTTTTGATAGGATCGGCGAGTCGTCAGCCGAGACGCGGAAGCATATCATGGTGCCGACGTTGCCGAAGACAGCGTTGCGCACGGTCTCGCTCATCTGGCTGATGTATTGGTTGGCGACCGTCAAATTAAGGCCGTACTTGCGCGCTTCAGACAGGATAGTTGCGAAGCTATCGGTCGCGAAGTTCTGAAACTCGTCAACGTAGAGGTAGAATGGCCGACGGTCCTCAATGTTCGGGATATCGCTGCGGCTCATGGCCGCCAGCTGAATCTTGGTGACCAGGAATGCACCCAAAATGCCAGCGTTGTCCTCGCCAATGAGGCCTTTAGAGAGGTTGACGACCAGGATTTTGCCTTCATCCATAATCTGACGGATATTGAACGTACTCTTCGGCTGGCCGATGATATTGCGGATGACCGGGTTGGCAGTAAAGGCCCCTACCTTATTGAGTACTGGCGCGACCGCCTCAGCCTGAAACTTATCATTCCAGCTGGCAAACTCGATATTCCAGAACTGCAAGACTACCGTATCTTGGCAGTAGCCAAGCGTCTCTTTGCGGAATTTCTTGTCGGTGAGCATACGCGTGATGTCGAGCATAGTAGTATCGGGCCTATCAAGGAGCGCCAGGATGGTATAACGCAGGATGTACTCGAGGCGTGGCCCCCATGACTCGCCGAACATGCGTTTTAAGACGCCGATGACCTCAGAGCTGATATTCGTCTTCATATTAGGGTCAGTGACTTCGAGCGGGTTGAAGCCGAGCGGATAGGCGGTATCGGCTGGATTGAAGTAGACGACATCGTCGAGGCGCGAGGCCGGAATGAACTTCATGTTATTGATCGCAAAGTCGCCGTGCGGGTCGATGATGGCGTAGCCCTGGTGATGGAAGATGTCACTTAGAGCAAAGAGCTCCAGCGTGCCCGACTTACCTGCTCCAGTCTGGCCAATGATGTAGACATGGCGCGAGCGGTCGTAGCGCAGCATGCCGAACTGGTGGTTGACGCCGCGGAAGTTGGTTAAGCCAAAGGCCGAGATATTCTCGTCGATAGCGGAGTTGCCGGTGATTACTGGCAGCGTGGCTGGCGGCTCGGCCGTCTTGTTGCTGGCCCAGACGATGTTTGGGGTTTCGACATTGGTGTGCGGCAGGTGGAAGACCGAGGCGACTTCTTCGATATTGAGGATGTACCCCCTATCGGCAAATAAGCGCGTCTTGTAACGCGCCAGGTCTTCTTTGCGGAAGCTGTCCCGCGTCATCTTGAAGCCGTTGAGGTTGGTGCTGTTGAACTGCTTGAAGGTACCGACAATCGCTTGCATACGCAGACGAGCATTGGTTTGGCTTTCGGTGAGGATGGCAACACGAATTTTTGCCTGGTAGCCCAGCTTGGTTGCCTTCTTTTCTGCTTCGGCGATACGTGTCTTGTCGCGGTCGGAAAGCTCTTTAGCACCACTACTAGTGCCGCTCCCCTGCTCTGGCGGCTTCCAGAGCGCTTCGAACAGCCCACCAAGCCACCGTATATCGAAGCTCTCGAGGCCGCCCGAGAACATGGCGAAAGGGTTGCCGCCACGTAACGTCTGTATCCAGCGGTCGCTTGCCTTGTGCCAGTCGTCGGCGATCGGCCGGACGAGCATTTGTATCCAGATTTCGTCCTCGGTATCTTCTAGCTTGGCCAGCGTACCGGTGATACCGGCCAGCGGGTCAACTTCGAAGCTTTGGAACGTCTTGATGGGTAGAAACTCCTGTCCGGTTAGGGTGATTTCAGATGTGTAGACGACACTGTGCTGGCGCTCATGTGCCACATAGTCCTCATCGGCAGCGTGAATCTGTACTTGAGGATACTGTGAGTATATCTGGCCTTCCACGAAGCTCTGCAAGGCTTTTGGCGTCCAGACGTAGAAGCGAATACGGCCGCCCACAGAGGCGATTTCAAAGCTGAGGTGCTCTTGCATGCCGCCATTCATTTTGAGTTCGCGAGCGTCGCGCAGAATGCCGTGGAGGCTAGCAAAAAGTTGCTCGGCGGCAAGCTCCGACTTGTCATTGGCACGAGGGATTTCGAGGACGAGAAGTACTGTCTCGATGGTCTGAACAGCCTGGACCTGTCGGCTATTGCGCCACGTGAGGTAGAGCAAGATAAGCGTCACCGGTATCCAAACGTACCATTGGGTTATCAATCCGATGAACCACGAAATGACATTCATATACTTTATAGTATACCACTAACAGAGGCGGATATAAAGAGGAAGGGGTTTACTCCTGCAGTCAATCCTGAGGTAAATTCGGGATTGACTTCCCCTCTATGGCAGCTGGTGTAATTTCAGGGGCTACTTTGCGGGAGTTTCAGCAAGTGCATAGGTTGCTTTGGCAACGCGCTTGAACTCTGGGCGGCTCTGGAGATTGAGAAGGATGGTTGTCTCTTTGACTTGGCGCTTCTCGAGGACGCGGCGGACGATTTCGTCGCGGTGAAGCGGCTCGCCAGCCTCTTTTAGTACCTCAGTGATGATATCGCTGACAGTTCCCTTGCTGAAGCCCCATGAATCGAGTGCGTAGATACCACGGCCGATGAGAACGAAACGCTTGTCTTTGATAAGCTCGTTGTGGATAGCTTGGGTCGTGACATTTTTGCGCTTGAAGTCGCTATTTTTGATAGCTTTGGCAATTTCCGAAAAGTGCATAGGCTTACCGTTGTCGCTCAAGATGACAAAAATCTTATCACGGATATTACGAGGATTGACAGTGGGCCATCGAACGAGCCCCCAGACATCTTTCAGGCTGGCAAGAGCCTTGGAAACACTGGCGAGCCCGCGTACTTGGTTTGGATGTTCGTAGTCGAATTGTTCATGGAGCTTCTCGATATGAATCGGCTTGCCGTGTACTTTGACGGCCTTCACTATTTCATCGACGTGTTTCTTGATGGCCTTTTCGTCACCATGCTCGCTGATGCCAACTGCATGGTGATAGTTATCATTCTCGCTAACGACAGCAAGTTTGGGCGAGAGCTCAGAGAGAAATGCGACATGTGGTTTATGAGTGATGCTCTTTTCTTTGCCGACAAGGCGTTCTGAGAGGTCATAAACACGCGCCACACGGCCATTTTCCGATAAATCGCGGACAATAAGTCGCTCGACATCGCTGATGCTTGGGATTTGACCCTTCTCGGCAGCCATTTTGAGACGAATCAGGATGGCTTTTTCCAATTGGCGAACGCGCTCGCGGGTAATGCCAAGCATTTCACCGATTTGCTCAAGGGTTTCCTTGCGGTCGAATAGACCAAAGCGGCGTGAAATAATTTCACGCTCGCGCTCTTGGTCAATGGCTTTGAGCGCCTCGTCAATAGCAGCTTGGATAGTAGATGCTGTATCGTGCTGTGCTGTTTGGTCCATAAGTAGTACTAATCCTCTCGTTGCTACTGATTTTAGGTTGAACTTAGTCCGATTATAGAACAAATGAGCGTATATGTCAAACATTCTGTATCGTTAAGTTTATTATAGCACATTGTAGACGCTTATGGTAAATACTTTTTTCGGGCTTTTTTATGTACGGAAGTATGATTAGCCTGAAAATGCGTATAGATTTGTGTCAAATATACCCCTGTTACGAACGTAGCTCCGGTGAAGCAGGTAGCCCGAGATTACGCCATAATGTAGCGGAGGTGCGCAATAGTTATGAGTAGTTTACTTCTTGCGGCGTGGAACGCGGCGGCCTTTTTTGGCGGGCGCCTCAGTGAGGAGCTGTTTGGCTTGGTCGTGAGTGACGCTCTTGGGGTCGGTATCTTTGGGGATTTTGGCGTTTTTGGTGCCGTCAGTAATGTAGGGGCCAAAGCGACCGTTAAGTACCTTGACGCCATCGCCAAAGTCAGCGATGTTTTTTTCGGCTTCGGCCTTGAGCTTTTCGTCATAGAGTTCCAGGGCGCGCTCGAGGGCGATGTCGTGCGGGTCGTCGCTTTTGAGGCTAACGTAGAGCGGCTTGGTAGTTTTGGTCTTGGTGCCTATCTGGATGAATGGGCCAAAACGGCCGACATTGGCGCGAATGTCCTGGCCGTCAGCAGTTTGGCCGACGAGACGCGGCAGTTTGAAGGCTTGTATGGCCTGCTCAAGGGTGACGGTTTCTATCTTGGCACCTTTAGGGAGTGGGGCGAATTCGGGCTTTTCATCGCTGTCTTGACTGCCAAGCTGCAGCATGGGGCCAAAACGGCCGAAGCGCGCAAAGATAGGTTTGCCGGTCTTGGGGTCGATGCCGACTTCCCTGTTGGCACCGACTTTGCTGCGGTCGATGCCGCCGGACTTGGCGATGAGGTCGTGGAATGGCGTGTAGAAGCTGGTCAGCATGGCATTGCGCGCCAGCTTGTCGGTAGCGATGGCGTCGAATTCTTGCTCGACGTTGGCGGTAAATTGGTAGTCGACGACTTGCTCGAAGTGTTCGCCGAGGAAGTCGGCGATGAGTTCGCCGCTGGGGGTTGGGATGAGTTTGCCTTTCGTGGAGCCGGTTTTTTCTTGGACGATGTCGCGGATGACTTCAAGGCGGTCGCCACCATCGCCACCGTCTTTCTGAAGGGGCCGCTCTACAGGTGGGTGGGACCCAGCCTGTGGCGCTTGGCTCGCCCTGGAGGGGACATCCCCTTCAGAAAGAGGTGCCGATACTGGCTCTCCAGCGGCCTCCGTGTCAGATACTTGAGCTAGCGAGAGCACAATCACATCACGCGGCTCGCCTTCTCCGTCGCCGCGCTCGACATAGCCGCGGGTTTGGATGGTGTCGATGATGGTGGCGTAGGTGGATGGGCGGCCGATGCCGAGGTCTTCGAGCTTTTTGACGAGGCTACCTTCGGTGTAGCGGGCCGGTGGTCGGGCGAAGACTTGGCGGGCTTCGATGCTGTTTGGCGCTAATGCCTCGCCGCTGGCGAGTGCGGGTAGGAGTTCGTCCTTGCCGCCGCCGTAGACGCGCAGGAAGCCGTCAAATACGACGACTTCGCCTTTCGCTTCGAAGACTTCTTTGCGGGTCGAGATGGTGATGGTTGCGGTGGTCTTTTCAAGCTTGGCTGGGCTCATTTGTGAGGCGAGTGTGCGGCGGCGGATGAGGTCGTAGAGTTTTTGGTCGTACTCATTATTGCTTGCGGTCTCGAGTGACATATCGGTCGGGCGGATGGCCTCGTGGGCTTCTTGGGCGCCGGCAGCCTTGGTCTTGAACTTGCGCACGGTACTGTATTCGGGGCCGTAGAGCCGCTTGATATGCTCGGTTGCAGCGGCGATAGCCTGCCCCGACAGATTGACGCTATCGGTACGCATGTAGGTGATTTTACCGGCCTGGTAGAGCTTCTGAGCACTGGCCATGGTGGCTTTGGAGCCGAAGCCGAGCTTGCTGTTGGCCTCCTGCTGCAGGGTACTAGTGGTGAATGGTGCGGCCGGGTTGCGCGTGCCAGGCGTCTTGGTAATGTCGGAGACAGTATATGAGGCGCCGATGAGGCTTTCGAGGAAGCCTCGGGCCTCCTCTTCGGTGTCGAAGCGGTTGTTTAGCTCCGCCTTGAACTCTTGGCCATCGTGGTGAAAGAGCGCGGTGACTTTGAACTGTGCTGAGCCGGCAAAGGCGGCGATTTCGCGCTCGCGCTCGACCAGTAGTCGTACAGCCGGACTCTGGACGCGGCCGGCGCTCTTGCCGCCGGGGACCTTCTGCCATACCACTGGTGAGAGCTCGAAGCCGACGATGCGGTCGAGGATTTGGCGCGCTTGCTGGGCTTCGACCAGCTTCATATCAACGGTGCGCGGCTTGGCAATAGCCTGGGTGATGGCATCTTTGGTGATTTCGTGAAAGACGATGCGCTTGGTCACTCGCGAGTCGAGCTTCAGGACCTCGCAGAGGTGCCAGGCAATGGCCTCTCCTTCGCGGTCTTCGTCGGTCGCGAGCCAGACGTTGTCAGCGCCGACGGCTTTGACTTGCTTTTTTAGCTCGGTGATGACCTTTTTCTTCTCGGGGTCTACCTCATAGACGGTGGCGAAGCCTTTGGCTGTATCTATAGGAGGTGTGCCGTCCTTGGTTTTTTTGGCAATGCTGCGAATGTGCCCTACGCTTGAGAGTACGTGAAAATCACTCCCGAGGTACTTCTCGATAGCTTTGGCTGGTGACTCGACGATTACTAAATTTTTGCTCATGCTTATTTCACTATACTCCTCTGTCTGGTGTGCGGGCAAACGCAAATAGCCATACTACTGCATGCAGACAGAATAAGCAAGGGGGTTGACAGAACAATATGCCTGGAGTAGTATCCCAAGCATAGACGTTCAAAAAACGAAATAAAAACGAGCGCCGATACGGAGACAAGCTGTTGCCTTCGCGAGATATAAATTACGTAACTTTCTCATAATGAAGGAGGATTTATATGTCATTATCAACACTTGAGGCAGAACTTGCGAGAACTCCGAGAGCTGATACTCACGAAGCAGCTCCACTATATGAGGCTCCTTCCTTTTCTTGGGAAGGTACCCTGCCTCCCAGCCAAGAAGTGAGGCAAGAGCTGGTAAGACGAGCCTTGCAGTTTACGGATGAAATAGATTCGTTTTCTCTGGAGGAAGAAGCGATGCTTAGGCAAACGCTTGCAGACATGGAAGCTGCTAGGCTGGTGGAAGCAGCGGTTCGCCGGCAGGCTGCGCGACCAACGGTTAACTAATTGTCCACTGATTCGCCCCAAGTGAGCGAATACTTCCACTTATCTCGAGCATTGTCAGCGCGGTATTGAATTCGGTGGCCGATGTGTCGAGCTGCGCCAGGATGGCGTCGCCATCGCGAACGCCGCTTGCTAGGAGGTCGAGGATGCGCTGCTCGAGCGGCGTACTTCCCTTTGCGACCGTATGCGCCGGGACCTGATAGTCTGGCAGGAGCTTGACGAGCAGGTCGTCGATGTCGACAAGCGGCGAGGCACCCTGAGCGAGCAGTAAGTTGCACCCGGCACTCATGGGGCTGGTGATGTTGCCTGGCACGACATAGAGGTCTTTACCCTGTGTCAGGGCATGTGCAGCAGTATTGAGTGTGCCGCTGCGCGCGGCTGCTTCGGTGATGATGACCGCGTCGGACAGACCGCTGACGATGCGGTTACGCTCCAGGAACTGAAAGTCGCGCGGCTCGACCCCTGGCTCGTATTCACTGATAACTGCCCCGCCGCTGGCGATAATGTGCTTGCCAAGCTGGGTATTGGTGGCTGGATAGTACCGGTGTAGGCCGTTCGCCAGCACGGCAATCGTCCTCCCGCCAGCATCAAGGGCTGCTTGGTGGGCTATCGCGTCGACCCCCAGCGCCATGCCGCTGACGATGACGACGCCTCGCCTGGCCAGCTCGCCTGCGATATGTTGTGTGACCTCCCTGCCGTACGCAGTCGGCTTGCGCGAACCGACGATTGCTACGGTAGGACGGCGGGTGTCGGGCAGTGTTCCTATGTAATACAATTTGTCAGACAAGTCATCAATGCACTCTGTAATCTTGAGGTAATCGTGTGTCAGGGGTCGAATTTCGTTGATTTTATGCATAAAAATGATAAAAGGTATTGACTTTATGTCAAATGCGTGCTATGATGCTTAGTGATTGATCATTCTGCGAGTCTGATCAAGCACCTTTACCCCCTATTCTAACAGAGTTTTCCTTACGGAAAATTCTACTATGTTAGGTTGTGTGTAATGGCCCTTGGCAAGTATCTACCCTCCACTTCCATGGGTATCCCAAACATTACACGCATACTAATCCCTTTAACCCCCGGAATTTTGTTCCGGGTACCATTCAAAGAACGACTATCCAGTAGTGGGTCCGCCCAGGCATCTGCCTCCCGTGGAGTTTGGTCTGAATGCTTCGTTCTGGTGTGGGTTGAAGGGTAAAACGGCGCCAGGTGATGCCCACCCTTACCTGGCGCTTTTTTATTTTAGCGATAGCTCCAAGAATTTAATCCACCTAAAGCATACCGATCACTTCGTGTTTTATCCATCTGCTGATTTACTATTCCCTCTCGGATATTACTGAAGTTCGTCCGTATGGTGAGATATGCCAGTTTGGGAGGCGAGTAGAGTGGCGCTGGTTATGGCATTATTAATAGCGCTACTGCCTAAGCCTAAACGGCGACTACTGGCGGCAAACCGATCTATTAGTTTTTGTAAGACTTCCTCTTGCTTATCAGTAGTGTCTTGCGGCCAGGTTAAATGATGTAAATGCTCAATCAGTGAGTCGGTATATTCTAACAATTCTTTGGCTGCCCTGTAGCCTTGACCGAGATTGAACGCGGCCGCCAAAGTATGTGTGTAGTGTGCAGCATGGGTGGTTACCGTATCGACAGTGTCGATGTACTGCTCATTGCCGTAACGGTAATGACCAAGCTTCGTTGTCATTGTCCGTAAATCTTTGCCAGCAATGCGCTCAGCCACTCGCAATAGCACAGTCATGCTACGTGCTTGCTGCTGTTTGCGCAGGTAAGCTAGCTGGTCTTTGGCAGCTTTTAGCCCCGCGGGTTGTGTGAGTCTTAGCTTCCGGGCACTTGTAGCGTTAGTGGCGACCTGTTCCAGCGCTGCTATCGTGGCCTGGGTAGTACTCAGAAACTCCGCATCGGCACGAATATACTCGTTCCATGCACTGTCGGCCTCATCGCCCGCAAGCGCCAATTCAGTACGAATAAGGCTACTTGGTGAGAGAAGACCATTATTGCCATAGGTGTGCGGCTTGTCGTTCCAGTGCGAGAAAGAATGGTGGACTTCTTTGGAGTGTCCCCCATTTCGTACCAATTCGGTTTCTAATAGTGATTGCAGCTCTTTGGGTAGCTCATTCCATGTAAGTGTCGTCTGTGTTGGTATGTGCATTATTTGTAAAGGGTGCTTACCCCATTCGGCTAATAGTTGGGTGTAGCCATCGGCTTGCTTATTGTGCTGAATGCCTCGGGCGGTGAGACGTACTGCCCCAAGGGCAACAGCCGAAAAAGCCGTCATGGCTATATAGCTAGTTGGATTGGGAAGAAACGATTCGGCACTAATAGCCCCGCCGGTAATGAGACTGCCAAAACCGAATTCACGGCCGAGGTGCTCTGGTGTCGTTTCAGTATGCGCTGTCATGTTGTTGTAAAGCTCCCGCACAGCGGGGTCGTCTACAATATACAGTTCGGGCCCTGAATTTTCGTAGCAGCAGCTGTAGCGACTAGGCACTGACGCGAGCAATGTATTGCCAATTGGCCGAGTATTACGTACCAATCGTTCAGACGTCTGATATAGCTGCTCTTGAAGCTTCGGGTGGTACTTCGCATTTTTATGTATCCATCCAAAATCATCGGCTGCCAGCATTTCAGGGTGTCGAAGTGTCAGCTCGGCCTCACGTGGGTGTAAAAAAGAGGGCTCTACCCCTCCTTTGTCCTTGCTATTCATTATGTATATGGTACCAGAAAGTCAGGGGAAGCGCAATTGCACCGAGCTATACAGTAAGACCTTACTGCAAATCGTCAGGATTTATTGACGATTTCTACTGCGCTGGCTACGGTTTTTGTGAGGTGCGACAGGGTTCGTTGAGTAGCTTCTTCTGGGCTATGCGTATCGAATAGCGTAGCTATTTCTCGGCTCAATGCCTCTCGTAGGTTGTTGAGAGTATCTTCCTTGGAGGGATGCAAAGCTGCAGCGGCAACAAAGATTCGTAGGTCTTTCTCTGCCTTTGTCTGTGCGGTTGTCCGTACCATATCTCGGAAAATCTGAACAGCCGTGTCTTTTTGGACTGTATCGGATAGGGAGGCTACCGTACCCTTTACATCTGTCCATGATTGCCCTAACGCGAGGCAGCCTTGTATATACTGCCTCGTGCTTATCGAGTGCAGCTTTTGAGGATCTTCTGAATGGAGCCCTAGAGCGTCAATAAGGACGCTTTTCTCAAATATGCTCATATCTTGTACTGAATGATAAATGTTCGGAACTGTAAACGCGGCATCTTGTATGTATCTGAGAGTAGTTTGTAATTGTTCGGTGTAAGGCTCGCGCTCCTCATTATTCAGTCGCTCCGTGTCATGTGCATAGCAGACGAGCGGCAAAACAGTGTATCCAACTGCAACTCGGAAAGATAATGCCTGTCTGTCAGGAAGACGATGACCTTGATTGGGATTGATATCACCTTGAGACTCACTATCTGCCGCTGCTTTATGGAGATTTTTGATCAGGAAGATTACATCCGGATCAACGATAATCCCGGAAGTCTCAGCACTGGGCGCGTGGATAGTGACAGCAGGGCTAGGAGAGTATGTCTTATTCAGTAGGTTGGACAGATCCGTAAATGCGACAAATAATTTCTCGGACGGATGTACGGCTTTGCCGTTTTCTGCGCGTGGCGGATGAGAGATAGCTTGAATGCGCCGAAAGTCCTCTGCGCTAAACATTGTAGGCGCGTCTGGGACTACTTCACCTTTTATGGTTATGGCTTCTGGGTCAAAAATAGGCCCAGGAAGGCCCTCGATAGTAACTGACATATGCGCATGGTACGCCTCAGGTGACTACAATGCAAGCATGAGCGGCACTATTTTTGCATTTGGCATTTGTGACAGTAGCCGCGAAGCTCGAAGTGGTGCCCAGTGATGGTGTAGTTATGCTGCTCGGCGATGGTATCGATGAGTTGTTCTAGCTCGGGGGTGTTGATGGCGATGAGTTCGTGGCAGTTGGTGCACTGCAGGTGGTGATGGTGCGGCTTGAAGGGGTCGGCCAGTTCGTAGCGCTTTTTCCAGCCGACGTGGACTATCTCGATAATGTGCAGCTGCTCGTAGAGTTCGAGCGTGCGGTAGATGCTGGTGCGGTCTACTTCCCTGCACTGCAGAGATAGCTGCTGCAGTGATACCGGATGTGTGGCCTGCTGCAAGGCTACAAATACCTTCTGGCGCGGTGTCGTCAGTCGATTGCCGCTGGTGCGTAGAAGTGTTTCAAGCTGTTCCATAGTGCAATTATACGACTTATTGCAACATATTTGCAATAAGGAAATAGCTCCGCGTATAATCAGCACCACTTGATAACCCAAAAGGAGACACACATGAACATAGGCTTTTACGGCAAGGGCGGCAGCGGCAAAACGACGCTGTCTGCGCTGTTTGCCACTTATCTGGATAGCAAGGACTACACGGTTGGGCTGCTAGATGTCGATGTCAATAGCCACACAGCCGAAATCCTTGGCGTGACCGAGGCGAAAGATTTGTCGCTTCCGGAGCACAAGGCTGACATTTATCACTACCTGGCCGGCGAGAACCCGCGCGTCAAGCCAAACGAATTCCTCAACACTACGCCACCAGGTACTGGTTCGGGCCGCTGGAGTATGAACGCGGATAATTACTTGACCAAGACGTATGGCCGTCGGTTCGGTAGCCGGTCGCACATATTCACCGTCGGCTCGTATACGCCCGATAGAGTTGGCGTAGATTGCCATCACGGTGCGCAAAAGGTGGCCGAGAATATGGTATCGCATGCGGCGTACGGCAAGCGTGACGTTTTGGTGGTGGACTCGGTGGCCGGCAACGATGCCTTTGGTACCTCCCTCTTCCTTAACGACGTGCTTGTATTCGTCGTCAAGCCGGAGCGCGAGGGTGTGGCGGTGATGAAGCGATTTATCACGCTAGCCGAGCAGACTGGCGTGGCCGAGCGCGTACTTGTGGTGGGCAACCTTGCCTCTCATCCGGCGCAAGTTGAGTTCTTGCAGCGCGAAGTGCCGGCCGACAAGCTGCTCGGTGTCCTGCCGCTCAGTGATACGGTGATGCAACGCCGTCTCGATGGCCAGCCGCTCGGTATGGAGTCGGTTGGCGACGCTGAGGCTGAACTGTTCGAGATACTGCTTGCTCGCTGCCAAGAACTGCGGCGGCCGCTTGCCGAGCGCCACGAGGCGCTCCTGGATATGCACAAAAAGGTCGCTCGTGAAGGCTGGGTGGCCGGTGCCTACCGAGCCGGGCTAGTAGACCAGATAGACGAAGCGTATCAGCCGTGATAGACCTGGTCCGCGAACGCGAGATGCTTGCTGGCTTGCTAGCCCAGGAAGGGCGTGCACTGGCTATCAGTTTGCCAGATGAAGCGGTGGCCGCAACTCGCGAATTTCAGGCCGCAATGGCCGATGTTTGCCTTGATGGACAAGTGTTTGTCGCGCATAAGGCAACCGACCGCACATCGTTAGTCCGGCAACTTGCGAGCGAGGCCGGTGTCGGTGTAGATGTGGCGTCGCTTGGCGAGCTGGAAGCGTGCCTGGACCCCGGCATCGCGCCCAAAGCGATAATTGTCACCGGTCCGAAGTCGAGTGCACTGCTGACTCGGGCGGTCCAGTGCGGTGTCAAGGCGATTGTCATCGACAGTCTTGGCGAATTGGAGCGTCTGATTGCCCTCAAAGCGGACGCCTACCCGGATGTATTGCTCAGGCTGACACGCTCCGTCTTGAACCGCGCCGGCATCACGCGCACGAGCCGTTTCGGATTTGACCGGGTAGCCTACGAGGCAGCGCTGGAATTACTGGCGGATACTCCGGCCATCCGACTGCGGGGACTTGCCTTTCATATCGATACCAAATCGATTGACGAAAAGGTTTATGCTACAGGCCGGGCGCTTGACTTGCTCGAGGAGCTGTCGGAGCGAGGCTTCAATGATGCGACGGTGCTCGATATTGGTGGTGGATTCGGCCACTCATATGGGCTGACACCGGAGCAGCTCAGCGCCTTTGATACGGAGTTTAAGGCCAAGTTGCAGCGCGGCGCACTTGATACCTACCAGTCAATGACCTATGGACTCAAGAAGCTCCCAGACGGACAAATTATCGGCGATTATGCCACGATAGATACGCCAGCCTTTCCTGTCGGTGCCGAGCGACTGCGAGCGATGTTCGCTGCCACGTATAACGGCATATCACTCGCCAGGCGCGTGCAGGAACTACTGGTCGAAGTATGGTGCGAGCCAGGTAGTGTGCTGTTTTCAAGCGCCGGCATGGTCGTCAGTGAAATTATCGATGTCAGCGAGCGTGACGGCCAGATGGCGGTTGTCGTAAATATTCAGAATGGCCAGGTGCTTTTCGACCGCAACGAAGTACTGGTGGACCCTATTCATCTGCCAGCGACTAAGCAGTCTGGTGCGAGCGGGTGCCGTGGATATCTATTCGGGCAGCTGTGCATGGAAAGCGACGTGCTGTCCTACCGGCCAGTGGCATTTGAGCAGCCGCCCCAGGCTGGCGATATCCTGGTCTGGCTGCACACTGGCGCATACCGTATGCACATGAGCCAGACGAGCGCCATTATGCACCCTGCCCTAGCACGCTACCGCTATGAACATAAGCAATATATACAGGATGAACAGTCATGATATACCAACATATTGAAGACGTTATTGGCAATACGCCGCTGCTTCGTATCGATGGTGCGCGCTACGGCATAGAGCACGTCGATATATACGTGAAGCTGGAATATTTGAACCCATTTGGGTCAGTAAAAGACCGTACGACGCTGTCGCTGACGCAGCATATTGATTTTGATGAAATGCGCCGCACTGGAGCGAAACTCATCGAAAGTTCGAGCGGCAATGCCGCCAAAGCCCTCCGCATGCTAGCGCACCGACGCGAAGTGGGATTGACACTCGTCACCAACCGCATCAAGGTGCCTGAAGTCGATATGGTGCTAAAGTACCTAGAGACTGACATCGTCAACCTTCCCGGCCGTTCGGAGTGTCCCGACCCGAATGACCCTGACAATGTAGTGGCAGTTATCGAGCGGATGGTAGCCGAAAATCCATCCGGGTATCGTCATACCGCCCAGTATACGAGCGCCGACAATCCACGCGCGCACGAGACAACAACTGCAGTCGAACTCTACCGGGATCTTGAGCGCATCGATTACTTTGTGGCGGGTGTCGGGACCGGCGGGTCAACCGGCGGCATGCTGGACTATATCGAGCGTCATCAGCTGGCGACGAAGTGTGTGGGTGTGGTGTCGCATCCGAGCGATTTCTTGCCGGGAATTCGCACCAATGCAGAGCTGTTTGAGACACCACTGTTCCACGCGGACAGGTTTGAAGCGATGACGGAAGTGACGTCTAAGGCGGCGCTCGAAGCACTCGACCTCCTGGTCCGCAATGAAGGCGTACTTGCCGGACCGACGACTGGTGGCAACTTTGCGGCTGTGCTCGAATGGTGCCGGGCGCATGATGCATTGCGGTCTGACGGAACGCGTCAAACAGTAGTGTTCCTCGCCTGCGACCGGCTTGAACCGTATATGTCGTATATCGAGAAACGACTACCCGAGCGATTTGGCCGCCAAAGCTATAGCGACCTATACGACATGGCAGCTATGACGGACGAGGCAGCCAACGACCTCACGGTCGAGCAACTTGAAGCATCGCTGCGTAGCGACGAACCGCCACTGGTCATCGATACGCGTGGTGTCAAGGCGTACGAATTGTTTCATATCGAGCAATCAGTATGTTATCCGGAGGAGTTGTTGCACGAGCTGTTCGAAGAGGGCGTACCATTTCGCGGCCGCTCAGTGGTCTTTGTCTGTCCGCGCGGCGACCGTAGCCGACTCTATGCGCGACTTCTCGATGGTCGCGGGGTGACGGCTCATAGCTTGCAGGGCGGGCTGATGGCCTGGCGCCGTGCGGGCAAGCCTATGACCAAGCGAGCAAAGGCGGTCTAGCGCATGGAACGACATAACTACCCTGCCCTGCGTCAGCGCCCAGACTTCATTTACCTCGATGCCTCAAACGGCTTTCCGTTGCATGACCATGTCACCCAGCGAGTAACGACCCTTGCCGGGCAATATGTCGGGATGCCCGGTAAGGGTGCCTATAGCGATACAATGGCTATCAATGCGTTGGTTGAAGAGACGCGGCAGAAAGCAGCTGAACTTATCGGTGCTCATCCATCAGAAATTACCTTTGTGAGCAGTGCTACCGAAGCAGCGCGGTTGGTTGCCGAACAGTGGTGTGTCAACAACCCCGATGCTATCGTGGCGTACTCTATGGAGGACCATACGGCAACAGTGAATGCACTCGCCAGTGTGCCACATGAGCGTACGCACCTGCTCAGCTACAACGAGGCTGGCGAATACTATGGCGAGACTGGAGATGCAACGGTATTTTTCCTGAATCACCTGCACCATATGTATGGGACTGACATTGCGACAAACAAATTTCGCGAGACGAATCCGCAGGCGAAGCTTGTCATCGATGCATCGCAGTCGGTCTCGCGGATGGTGGTCGACGTGCAGCGGCTGAGTGCCGATGCCCTGTACTTTTCTGGACATAAACTTGGTGTATTGCCGGGCGTGGGCGTGCTGTATGTTGCGAAGAAGCATCGTAGTGAGTTTGACATTCAAGATAATTGCGGCGCATCGTTGTCATGGCTGGGAGTTGCGTCTATAGGCGCGGCCATCGATGTTTTGCTGCAGAAGTCTATGAGCGAGCGGAGTATGTACATGACTGGACTGACGAATTATCTTGTCGAGCAGCTCGAAGAGATTCCTGACGTTGCTTTTTCCAAAGGGGCGGTCGGTGCGCTCGATGTGTGCGACGGCAACGGTATCGTGTCCTTCAAGCTGCGCGGGTTTACTGCAGCTGATATAATGATGCTACTTGACGAGCACTCTATTGCGGTGCGCGGCGGTGACCACTGCGTGTCGCCGGAGCACGCCGACCGAGACTATGTACGTGTCAGCATGCAGGGCTATACGACTCATGACGACATTGACCGTTTGATAGAAGTGCTAAAAGGTATAAGATAGGAGATACACATGGAAGTACTCACAGTATTATTTTGGACACTTGTCGGCAGTGTGTTTTCACTGGTCGGCGGCATCGCCCTCCTGGGCAATAAGCGATTGCGCGATACGGCGATTCGCTATGGGCTGCCGTTTGGTGCCGGAGCGCTACTGGCCGCAGCGTTCCTGAGCCTCCTGCCCGAGGCGCTCGAGGGGAGCGATGTGCACAGTGTGACGCTGTATGCGCTGGGCGGGTTCTTGACGTTTTTTGTGCTGGAGCGGCTGCTTGGCTGGTTTCACCATCATGAGTCGCACCACCACGACGAGGCGCATGGCCAGCGTAATAAGACGCACCAAGCCCTAGTGATTATCGGTGATACGCTACACAATGCCATCGATGGCGTGGCCATCGGCGCGGCATTCCTCGTCAGTCCGGCAGCTGGCATCGGCACTGCCCTGGCGGTGGCGGCGCACGAAATCCCGCAAGAGATTGGTGATTTCAGCATCTTGCTTGGCAAGGGTATGCGGCCGCGCAATGTCATCCTGGTCAATCTCTTCAGCGCGCTGGCAACTGTGGTGACAGCACTTGCAACTTACCTGCTGGGCGGCGCGGCTGAGTTCAACCCTGCCCTGCTGCTAGCTGTTGCGGCTGGGTTCTTCATCTACATCGCAGCCAGCGACATCATCCCGGACATTCACGAAAAATCGCGCCGCGAAGGCAACGCGCAGGCTGTCATGCTGCTCATCGGCGTGCTGGCTATCGGCTGCATCATCAGCCTCACGCCGCATAGCCATGAGGCGGCGGACCACCATGGCGACCATGAACAGAGCACGCATGACCACGACCGCGATGACCATGAGTGATTTAAAGGAGATTTAAAGACCCGCCATAGTACAACTGGAGCGAACACTACTTTACCAGAAAGGAACACGCTCCATGAATGTTATTACCCGCGGAGTACGCAATGCGTTTCGCAATGTCGTCCGCACAGGGTCTATTATCGTCATCCTGAGTATTAGCATCGGGCTGATTATTGCGATGCTGGCGGCTCGCCAGGCGGTGACCGATAGAATCGAAACGGTCAAAAGCTCCATCGGCAACACTATCGCCATCTCGCCAGCGGGCTTCCGCGGGTTTGAGGGCGGTGGTACGGCGCTGACGAACCAGCAAGTCGCCACCATACAGGGCGTGGAGCATGTATCGTCGGTCGTGAGTAGCCTAAGCGACCGCTTACAGACAGATGACACGACAAATTTGGAGAGTGGTATCGAGCTGGGCGACCTAGGCAACCGCTTCCGCCGCAGCACTACTCAGGGCAGCGAAAGCGGCGCTGCCGATGCCGCACCGCGTGGTGGTACGGCGCAAATGGGCATGAATCCTATGGCGTCCGTCACCATTACCGGCCTTAGTAGTACCAGCTCGACCAGCAGTTTCGGCGGCAGTTCGCTGAAGTGGACGAGCGGCACCGTCTTTGACGCGTCAGCCGACAAAAACGAAGCTGTCGTCGGCACCAAACTTGCCGAAAAGAATAATTTGAGCGTCGGCAGCACCTTCACGGCCTACGGCGAGAAGCTGACAGTCGTCGGCATCTACGACGCCGGTACCGACTTCGCCAACAACGGCGTCTTCGTCTCACTCGCCACGCTGCAGCGGCTGTCGGACCAGGCCGACAAAGTCACGAGCGTCACGGCAACTGTAGATTCGATAGACAATCTCAGTGCCGCCACAACAGCTATCAAGGAAGCAGCTGGCAGCGACACTATCGACGTCACGAACAACCAAGAGCAAGCTGATATAGCCGTCGCACCGCTGAAGAGTGTTCAAACCATCTCGCTCTATAGCCTCATCGGCGCTATCATCGCCGGCAGCGTCATCATTCTCCTCACGATGATTATGATTGTGCGCGAACGCCGCCGCGAAATCGGCGTGATGAAGGCTATTGGCGCGGGCAACGGAGGCGTTGTGGTGCAATTTATCGCCGAGGCGCTGACGCTCACTGTCTGTGCACTGGGTATCGGACTCGTCATCGGTATCGCTGCGGCGTCGCCATTGGCCGATATGCTCGTCAGCTCATCGTCGACCTCGGCGACCGAGCAGCGCGGACCTGGCGGCGGTGGCATGATGGGCGGCGGCGGACCCGGCCGAGGCATCCAGGGCGGCCTGCGAACCGTGAGTGCCATCCAGTCGTCGGTCGGTCCGGAAGCAATTGCCTATGGCATCGGCGCGACCCTGCTCATCGCCATCCTGGGAAGTGCTATCCCTGCCCTACTGATAAGCAAAGTTAAGCCCGCCGAGGCAATGAGGAGTGAATAATATGTTACAAGTATCCAATCTATACAAAGCGTTCATCCAAGGCGGCCGCAAGGCAGTTGCCGTCAACGACGTCAGTTTCAAGGTCGAGACCGGGCAGTTCGCCTCCATCATCGGCCGCAGCGGCTCCGGCAAAAGTACGCTACTGGGCCTGCTGGGTGCGCTCGATAGCCCCGACAGCGGCAGCATCGAAGTCGACGGCGTGAATATTGCTCGCCTGCACGACCGCAAGCTCACGGAGTATCGCCGCTCGACCATCGGCTTTGTGTTTCAGAACTACAACCTCGTACCGAACCTGACTGCTCTTGAAAACGTCATGTTGCCGCTGGAGTTTAATCGGTACCCGCGCAGCAAGCGTAGGACAAGAGCCAAGGAGCTGCTTGACCTTGTGGGCATCAGCGGTGACAAACAGACGCGCAAGCCGGGCAAACTGTCCGGTGGCGAGCAGCAGCGTGTGTCGATAGCCAGAGCGCTGGCCAACCAGCCCAAGCTCATCCTGGCCGACGAGCCGACTGGCAACCTCGACAGTGAAAACGGCAAGCTCATCTTCGACCTGCTGCACCGGCTGGCCAAGACCGAGCAGACAACTATCTTGGTCGTCACCCACGACCTCGACATCGCCGGCCGGACCGATCAAGTATTCCGCCTGCAAGACGGTGTGCTCAGCGCCCAGCGCGCGTAATGTTACCAAAGGAGGATATACGATATGACAAGCAAATCACCAGACAAGGTACCTACTCCGGAGCCTGCCGCTGACAGCCCGCCCGCAACACCGGCTAAGAAGCCAGGCATGTTCACCGCGCCGCTCATCGCTGCCATGGTTGGTGTGCTGGCGCTGGGCGGTATCGGTGGCTTCCTTGCCGGTATGCACGTCGGGAAATCCCAGGGAGCAACGGCGGCCAACGGCTTCGATGGACAGTCGCAAAATGGCGGTCCCGGCGGTATGCGCGGCGGCCGCGGTATGATGGGCGCGATGGGCACCGTCACGGCCGTCAGTAGTGATAGTATCACCATTAGCGACCAGATGCGCGGCTCGACTGCCACCTACAAGATTACCGATAGTACCACTGTCACCGACAATGGCACCTCTGCCAGCCTTAGTGACATCGCTGTCGGCGACCAAGTAATGGTGCGCACAGGCAGTACGACCTCCTCGGACACAGCCGACAGCCAAACCGCAACCAGTATCATGCTCAACCCAAGCTTCGGTGGTCCTGGTGGCATGAACCAATCTGGCAATACATCAGATGCCGGTGGCAGCGCATCGAGCACTTAACTGAGGTAAACTTGACAATTAACTATCAAGTGTGATATAATAAAGAGATAGACCCTGCGCGGTAGATAAACTATTCTCCTCGCAGGGCTTTCTTTTGCAGAAATGTAGTCGAGATAACTGCCAGTTTGATATGGTATTAGTTAGTGAAGTGTTCAGCCGGGGCGACATGCTCCTACTCTGAACACTTCTCTTTTATAGGCAGGGTTTGAATGCTGCTATACTAAACCCATGAAACTCTACCGCTTCTCTCCTATCCAGAGTCTTGATGCCTTGCTTGAGGCTATCACTCATATTCATTTTGCCAGCTATCGGCTATGTCAGCAGTCGTTTGGGCGTCATCTGCCAAACGCGGGCAATATGGGTGTATTTTGCCACTACGATGATGAATATGCGCAGCTGGTAGAGGTGCGAAAGCAACTCGCTAAGCCGTCCGACGACCCAAACCAGAAGTATTTTGAGCTGTATGAGCCGATTGTTATATCGGCGCGAGATGATGTGCCCGAAACCATCTATACGCACATATACATTCGTAAGCCCGATATTTATCGAGCACAGGTTGGCGATGTCGATTTTTATCTGGAGCAAGCAGCGTATGACGAGCTAAAGCGGTCGCTTAGTGACGGCGAGGAAATGAAAGGCGCGAGGATTTTTCCGCGTAACGACCTCGATATGATTGAGCTTTTCGACCCGGATGTCGATGTGCTCGCCTATGTCAGTACGAATACTATGAGTCAAAAGGCGCGGAAAAAATTGTCGGAGGAGACGAATCTATGAAAGCATTTATCTTTGACCCACTCTGGGACACGCTTGTGACCGACGAGCTGAGGGCGAAGCTTGCGGATAGCGGGCTTGACGTTGTGATTATAAAGGAAGTCGCTCCGATTACCGAAGCGAAGGAACTGTTCGAAGGTAACGAGGAGCGCCTACTATGTATCAATCCCGATTATGTCGGCTGGAAATTATCAGCAGATGATTATAAGGATGTGCCGAACCTCAAGGCGATTTTGGGTGCGGCGACATCGTTCTCCTGGATTGACGCCAGCTATGCCAATGCAAACGGTATATCTATTGCAAATGTACGCAACTTCTCGACTGAAGCGGTAGCGGAATGGGCGATAACAATGCTCTGCAACCTAGCTCGCCAAACACCGCGCCTCATCAAAGACGGCTTCCCGCTCGATTTTGATAAAGATTTTATGAACTATCGCGGCATCGAGCTCAGAGGTAAGACCGCGGGTATAATCGGTCTCGGGCACAATGGACTCGCGATAGCGGAGCGCCTGAAGGGTCTCGGACTCCATGTCGCATATTGGTCGAAGAATGCTCGTAGCGACGAGCATACGTACAAAGAGCTTGATGACATATTCACCAACGCCGATGTTATTGTGCCTGCCTTTGCACACAATAACGAAACGGACGCACTCATTACTGACGAGTTGCTTAGCAAGCTAAAACCATCGGCAATTATCATTGATATCGTGGAATTGAAAAACAAAGACAAGATTGTCGAGCTTGTCGAATCGGGCAAGATTTTTGGCTATGGATTTGAGGCGAAGCCAAAGGCTTTCAATGAGTACACAGGTAATATTTGGGCAGCGCCTGCATATGGGTGGGTTACGGACGGCTCAATGAACAACATGATGACGAAATGGGTTGAGAATATGGTCGACGCAGCTCGCGACCAGTACCCAAATAAGGTGAATTAGGGGCCTAAAACACGAAATACGACCTCTGCTGTGTAGCTCAGGTCGTATTTCTTTCGGCGCCACGATTTCGTACGGCGTGTGCTCGCCGTATCGAATGTTGTACTCGTTCCCCTCCCGAACCAGGCTTGATGGGGTCCTCCATTTCAGGCTTGAATGGAACTTTACAGTCATCGCGGACTATCCATCTATCACCTTTGGAGATATAACCGTATGCATCACCTTCGGAAAGCGTGTGCTTGCGGCCGTTGCGGAGACGTACTCGACGCACAACATCGCTTCCTATTCGTTGGACAAATAATGTACCAGAACCTTCAACTGTTCGAACTGTAAACTCTGCTTCTCTGTCTACGATTACTACAGGCTCTACATAACCGGATGGTTCCATATGAATGAAAACAGATTGCTCCGATACTCCCTTACTCGTCGTAATCGGAACAATGCGGCTATTCTCCTGATAGCTTAGTTCTATGATAGTCTCATCATTCGCTGGAGGTACAGATTCGCCAGACTCTAGATGGGTAGCATAGGCTTCGGGGCGATAGGTATCCATATTTCTACTATATCATATTATGATATATAATGCAATATCATCGAAATGCAGGACAAGCAAGGGGCGGAGCTGCTCGAAAATATCAAATCGTGCATCGAGGGCGCGCCGATTCATGTTGTGCGGCTCGCAGATATTTAAGGAGTCCTTATCTTCTGGCATATATACGTTGATTTAAAGCACTTTTAAATATTCTTCCTCTACACTAAGGTGTACAAACTAAACGAAAGGAAGAAAACGTGAAAAACCAACTAGCTACCGTCAATCTTTCCACCGCAGAAGCAATCATATTGCAGCAAATCCATGATGATATCGAGGACGATATGGACAGTCTCTCCTCGCAGCTGGGTATGTCGCGCGGGCGTGTGACGACGCTTATCAATGCCCTCAAGCAAAAGGGCCTGCTTATCATCAATCATGACTACCAGGGCACGTGGGTCCGGCTGAGCAATCAAGGCAGCCGCCTCATGACTTATCTGTGGCCGGAAGCACAAATGCAAGGCGCGTAGTGCGCTATACTAGGAGTACTATGAGAGTATTGATTGTCGAGGATGACCGCGCCGTCGCCAGCGCACTGAAGGAAGGGCTCGAAGACGAGTCATATGCTGTCGATGTGGCGCATGATGGCGACGAAGGTCTGCGCACGGCGCTGGCCGATGAGTACGATATCATCATCCTCGACGTCATGATGCCGGAGCTAAATGGCTACGAAGTCTGCCAGAAGCTTCGCAGCGAGGGCAATACCACGCCAGTGCTGATGCTCACTGCCAAGGACCAGGAGCGCGACATCGTGGAGGGGTTGGATACTGGTGCTGATGACTACTTGGCCAAGCCATTCAGCTTCGACGTGCTGCTAGCACGCATCCGCGCCCTGCTCCGCCGCCCTGGCGACAAGCAAGACGAAGTGCTGCGCGTCGGCGACCTGACGCTCGACCCGGCGCGCCGGGCGGTCGAGCGTGCTGGCCAGGCTATCTCCCTGACGACCAAGGAGTACGCGGTGCTTGAGTACCTGATGCGCAATCGCGGCAAGGTGCTGTCCAAGGCGTCTATCATCTCGCATGTGTGGGACTTCGACGCTGATGTGTTGCCAAACAATGTTGAGCTATTTATCATGTTTATCCGCCGCAAGGTCGACAAGCCATTCGGTTCGCCGCTGATTCATACTGTGCCCGGCTTCGGCTACAAGATTGAGGTGCGCTCATGACGGACTTTACGGTGCGCACTCGGCGGCTCGCGCTGAGTTACCTAGCAATTATTATGACACTGTCGCTCCTCTTCAGCGCAGTGCTGTATAGCGTCATGTCAGCACAACTGGACCGGCCGCTGCCACCACGTCAGCAGACTGGCTCGGAGGCGACGGACTGGTTTCGCGAGCGTATCGCCGAGCGCGACCGTGATGCGCGCGGCTCCATGCTGCTGTCACTCGTGACACTCAACCTCGTTATGCTGGGGGGTGGTGCGCTACTGAGCTACTACCTAGCCCAGCGGACGCTGCAGCCGATTCGCGAGGCCATGGAGGCTCAGGAACAGTTCGTGAGCGATGCCAGCCATGAGCTGCGCACGCCCCTGACTGCCCTGCTGACGACCAACGAAGTTGCCCTACGCAAAAAGCAGCTGAGCCAGGAAAAAGCCCGCGACGTCTTAACCAGGAATATCCACGAAGTCGAGAAGCTGCGTGGCCTCACCGAGATGCTCCTTACTCTCAACCGCGCCGAGCATGCACCGCTGGTGCTGGAGTCGGTACAGCTTGGCGAGCTGGTCGGCGATGTGGTCGGTAGTATGGATGAGCTAGCCGCAGCGCGGTCGATTACTATCGAGACGACGAAGCTAGACAACGCAGCAGTATCAGCGGAGCCGCTGGCGCTGGCGCAGGTCGTGAAGATTCTGCTGGACAATGCCATCAAGTACTCGCCTGACGCTTCGACCATCAAGCTATTTACGACGCAGAGCGACGGCTCAGTGGTGCTGCATGTCAAGGACCGCGGCATTGGTATCGCCCCAGCTGACATTGAGCGGATATTTGACCGGTTCTACCGAGCAGATGCCGCGCGGACGCGGAGCGATACGTCTGGGCATGGGCTGGGTCTCGCCATAGCACGTACGCTCGCCTCGCAGCAGGCGCACACGCTGACGGTCAAGAGTAAGCCCGGCAAGGGTGCCGAATTCATGCTGACGATGCCAACAGCTGCTGCCACTGCACCAGCTACGAACGATGCGTCGTAGCTTCGAACTCACCCGCGATAAATGCATCGATGGTATCGCTGATGCGCGGTGCGAGCTGGTCAAGGGCGTCTAGCTCATCGGCTGACAAGCGGCTGAGCACAAAGTCGGCGTCGCTCATGCCGGCTGGCCGCTCGCGGGCAATGCCGATACGCAGTCTGGCTGTGTCCGGGCCGAGATGCGCGGTGATGGATTTGATGCCGTTGTTGCCGGCATCACCCCCGCCGCGTCGAGTGCGGATGACGCCGAAGTCGAGCGCCAGTTCGTCGTGGACGACGAGCGTATCTTCGGGTGATATTTTGTAGAAGCTAGCAATTGCTTGCGCTGCCTCGCCGGTGAGGTTGTAAAACGTCGTGGGCTTTGCCAGCAAGACCTTCTCACCTGCTACCGCTAGCTCGGCTATATCGGCCTTGAATTTGCTCATCGCTCGAAACGCCGCACCCTTGCTAGCCGCATACCGCTCCAGCGCCAGCCACCCGACATTATGCCGCGTCGCAGCGTACTCTGAGCCGGGGTTGCCTTGGGCGAGGATGAGTTTCATGGACGACCTGCTTTGCTGGCGGGTGCCGAAATAGTAACAATAATACCGCAACTTTCACAGCCTAAAGCTTCCTGGTGCGCAAGTTGCCAGAACGTGAGTGGTGCAATGACTCGTTCGCCCTTTCGGTATATTCCGAGCGGTAGTAATGAGCGCTTGAAAGCGCTCTCTATTTTTGCCCAGATGATTTGACGAGGCGCCATGATGTAGCCGTCTTCTAACTCACCGCTACATAGCGGGCATTTGATTGTCTTCTGTGGAGTGTTGAGCGACATACCTACTCTTCACTGGTGCGTTTGGCGGTTTCTTTGGCTGTCTTGTAGGCTTTGGTGACTGGCTCAAGGCCCTTGGCGATGCGCTCTTTGTTGGCTTTGATTTGCTTTTCGTCGCGGAAGCTAAACTTTATCGGCGTGCCGGAGTAGTCGAACTTCTCGCGGAGGAGGCGTTCGAGGTAGCGCTTGTAGCTCCAGTGGACGAACTTGAGGTTACTGCCGTAGATGACGAACCATGGCGGCATGGTGTCGGTGTGGACCATGTAGCGGAGTTTGGGGTGGGTGTTCTTGAGGCCGGCTGGCGGGTGCTTCTGGATGGCCATTTGGAGGAGGTCGTTGAGCTCGCGAGTCTTTGGCTCCTGGGCGCGGTTGGTCATAATCATGAGGGCTAGGTCGTAGAGTTTGGTGACATTTTGGCCGGTGACGGACGAAGTGAAGATGAGCGGTGCCCACGGCACGAAGTCAAAGGCACGCGCAATGCGCGGTGCCAGCGCGTCGCGGGTGTAGGCGTCTTTGCCCTCCACGCTGTCCCACTTGCTGACGACGAGTACGAGGCCCTTGCCTGCCTCATCGATGATGCCAGCGAGCTTTTGGTCGAGTGCGGTGCTGAGCTCATTCACGTCCATGAGCAGGAAGCAGACATCGGCTTCCTCGATGGCCTGCAGGGTGCGGAGGACGGAGAACTTCTCGATGCCGACCTCTTGCTTGCCTGGCTTGCGCACACCGGCGGTGTCGATGAGTTCGATGGTTTGCCCGTGGTAGCCGACTTGCACGCGGTTGAGGTCGCGGGTGGTGCCGGCGACGTTGGCGACGAGGGCTTGCTGCTTGCCGGCCAGGGTGTTGAAGAGGTTGCTTTTGCCGACATTTGGCCGGCCGATGAGTGCGATACGGAGGATTTCGTCGGGTTCGCTGGCAGTGGCAGCCGGGATTTCGAGAGCGATTTGGTCGAGGAGCTCGCTGACGCCGGAGTTGTGCTCGGCGCTGGTGCGGACGATAGTCTTGATACCGAGGCGGCGGAACTCGTCGTCATGGAGCGCGTCCTTCAGGTCGGCTTTGTTGGTGACGAGGATGACGGGCTTTTTGCTCTTCAGGGCCTTTTTGGCAACGGTGCGGTCTTCGTCGCTGGGGTACTGGGTGCTGTCGACGACGACGAGGATGACGTCGGCGGCTTCGGCGGCTTCGCTGATCTGTTCTTGAATAGTGGCTTCGAACTCGTCTTCGGCGTCTTTGAGGCCGGCGGTATCGACGAGCCAGAACTGCCCCGTATTGGCGTCGCTGCTCCGCCTAGTCTCATTTGCCTCAGGCGCGCTCGGCGCTAACTGCCTATCTGTCTTGCCTCGCTCTGCCGGAAAGGCAGAGCCTTCGTCAAATGAACTAGGCGTATCAGCTCTCCCGCTCACTGCGTCTGCATTGCGGCGGCTGTAAGTGACTTTGCCGATGACGTTGTCGCGGGTGGTGCCAGCTTCACGGGCAACAATCGCCTGCTGCGAGCGCACGAGGCGGTTGAAGAGCGAGCTTTTGCCGGCGTTTGCCCGGCCGATGATTGCGACGGTTGGTAGTTTGGTGGCCATAGCTTCGCTTAATTATACCAGAGGTGGCTATACTTTGCGAGCATGAGCGGTACGCTGGTATTGCATTTTATAAGAAAGTATGATATAATGAAAAGATAGGACGCAAAAGTTGAACTTTTGCACTTTTTGTATTATGAAGCTGTGTGGCAAAAGGTTTGGGTTACGTAGTACTGCGACGTAAGCCTGCATACACTACCATAAAGCTGGCCTCTTCTACTCTATCCAGCCAGTCCACCATTGCCAAGTCTGCATAAAGCTGGTCTAAATTTGAGGTACCGTACCAATCAGGTGAGGCGGTCTCTGCGGCTAACCGACCAATCTCCTGCATATGCTTCATAGATTCAGGATTGCGCTTGAGCCACTCCCCTGCAGTTATTATGGAACCGTCTGGGCAACGGAATGGCTCTCTCATGGCGCGGTCTAGTATATCTCCCATATGTAGTCTTGATAATACCACATACTTTAGGGAACGAAAATACGAATTGCACCAGGAGCGAGGCCATCTAGCGCATAATTGCCAAAGTGCGTGCGGTGGAGTTTGATGACTTCATAGCCGAGCGCGGCGAAGGTACGGCGGATTTGGCGGTTGCGGCCTTCACTCATGACGACTTGCCAGGAGCGGCGCTCGCTGTCGCTCATGCGCGTGAGGGTGAGCTTGCTTGGGCCGTCTTCGAGGTGGACGCCGAAGTCATTTATCATTTGCTGGTGGAGCGGCTCAAGGTCGCGGTCGAGGACTACTTCGTAGGTCTTTTGCTTGTAGTAGCGCGGGTGGGTCATTTCTTGGGCGAAGTCGCCGTCGTCGGTGAGAAGGAGTAGGCCTGAGCTGTCCTTGTCGAGGCGCCCAACCGGCTTGAGGTGGTGGTACTCTGGCGGCAGTAGGCTATATATCGTCTCTACCTCGCCCTGCTTGCGCCGCGAGCAGATGTAGCCGACTGGCTTGTGAAAGAGGAGGTAGGTGAAGTGTGTCCGCTCAGCCAGCGGCTTGCCATCAACCAGAATAACTGAGTCAGGTGTGATACGCCCGCCAAGCGCGGCTGGCTGGCCATCTACACTCACTCTTCCCTGCTCGATAAGCGTATCAGCCTCACGGCGTGAAATTCCTAGCTGGAATGCCAGGTGCTTGTTGAGGCGGAGCGAAGGGGTTTCGGACATACTATCTATACTAAAGCAACCGGTCGGATTTGGCGAGCGGCCCGCATGGAACATGCCTAGAGTGCTGGTGGCGGAACTGGTGCACCTGGCGCTGGTGGGCGCGGGGTTTCCTCGAAGCCGATAGCTGGCGCTGCTGGCGGCCCAGCTAGGTTGGGCGGTACATTGCCGACCATTGGCACATTTGCCGCAACAGGTTGCGGTACCGGTGCTGGCTCGGCTGGGGCACTTGGTGCTGCTGGTATGGGCGGAACTGGGGGTGGGGTGACGACTGGCGTTGGTTCGGCTGTCGACAACTCTTTGGCCATGCGGTCGGCGACGTCATCGGCCGTATCTTGGTCGGTGGTGATAGGCTGAATGACTCTGTCTCCGAGGCCAGCTGGACGCGGAGTCGAGAACGGCGCAGTTGGCTGCGGAAGCGTAGCTGGTTCTGCTGGTGCGGCTGTAGCGGCTGGCTCTGCAGGTTGTGCGGGCGAAGCTGCCGGGGCTGATACGGGAGCTGGTGCTGGTGGCAGCGGCTGAGGGGCTGGTGCAGGTTGGGGTACGGCGGGAGCAGCGGTTGGCTGGGCTGAATCGCGCGTAGGTACGGCGACTGCTGGTGCACCTTGCGGACCGGACCGGAATGATACGGGTGCGACTGGCTGAGCAGCGGACGGTTGAGTGGTAGCTGAGCCAGGTGCGTCGCCTAGTACATCATGAACGGCACGAACAACGTCTTCGATACCAACCTGGGACTTTACCAGGTATCGATCAGCACCTAGTGACTCGCCGCGTTGACGTTGGTCTTCGCTCGAGAGAGCGGTCATCATGATTACCTTGATATCGCGCGTCTCAGTGGTGCTGCGCAAGATGTCGAGCATGTCAAAGCCGCTAATCTTGGGCATCATGACATCACTGACGATAAGCGCTGGCCGGTCCTTGATAGCCATAGCAAGCGCTTCTTCGCCGTCGCCGGCGGAAACGATGTCGTACCCTTCGGCGAGCAGGCGCACACCATAAATTTCACGTAAACTCTTGTCGTCCTCTACCAGCAATATTTTGGTCATAGTATCTCCTATTGTACGGGATGAAATCGTAAAATGCTAGTGTTTCGTATCGGGGACGTCGGGGACATTGCCGACATACTTATCTGGCCGATTGGCGAGCGGTGGCGGAGAGGCGGTAGTACCAGGGACAAATACAGGTGCTGATGGGCCCACGGATGTCGGCCGAGGTGGTACTGTTGTTGGGCGTGGCGGTACGGGCGTCGATAGCGGCGAAGAGGCGATTGAGGGCCGAGATGGCACTGCCGGCGGTACGGCGGGTGTCTGTTGTGAGGAAGGAGGAGTGGTTGCCGTAGGAGCAGGCTGCGGAGGTGAAACTTGCTGTGGTGCTGGTGTCATGCTGGCCGGCTGAGGGGCGGCTGGCGGTACAGGAGCAACTTCGGGAGTTGGCGTCGACGGCTCGTCACTCGTGTCGCCTGCCTTTTCGATTTCCTGGCGTGCGGTGACTGCATCGAGACGAGGGAGCCGTACGTAGAATGTGCTACCCTGTCTGTAGGTGCTTTCAACCCAGATTTTACCGCCAATTGCTTCAACGAGACGACGGCATAGGTAGAGACCAAGGCCGGTGCCGCCGATTTCGCGGGTGTCGCTGTTGTCGACGCGGTAAAACTTTTGGAATAGGTGTGAGATATCTTCTTGAGGGATGCCAATACCCGAGTCCTGGACGCTGATAGTAATAGCGTTGTCGTCTCCGGTAACGTCAACGACTACTTCGCCTTCGGGGGTGTATTTGATGGCATTTTCGATTAAGTTGCCGACGATTTCGCGCAGGTGGTCGCTGTCGACCTTGACGTAGTACATCGGGCTCATAACGCGGTTGGCAACCTCATAATGCTCGGCGGCTGGCTGCGCCGGTACGGGTTTGTAGCTGAGGTGCAGGCCTTTTTCAGCGGCACGCGGCTGTTGGCCTTGGACGATATCACCAACGAAGGCCACGACGTCGATGATTCCCGGGTTGTTTGACAGACGGCCGTCGTCGGCTTTGGTGACGTCGAGTAAATCTTGGAAGAGTCGGCCCAGGTGCTGCGCAGCCGTATGCGCTTTGCCGATAAAGTCGCGTGCTTTGTCGTCGACAGTTGCTGTGGCGGGATTGAGTGCTAGCCCTAAGTAGCCTTCGATACTGGCGACCGGCGTACGCATTTCATGACTAGCAGTGCTGATGAATTCAGCCTGTTCGCGCTCGGCGGCGCGCTCTTTCGTGATGTCGCGAAAGACGATAATGAGCCCTGCGCCCATACTTCCTACCGGCGAGGCGGTGATATCGGCCAAGAACTTCTTGCCTGAGTCTGCAGTGACAATACTAAGCTTATCGCTATGCGCTTCGAGGTTGGTTGATGCTGCCTTGACGATCGGGTCATTGGCTTCGCTCGGTGCTTGGTCGTGATTGTCGACAAGCTTCAAGACTGACTTATAGCTGAGGCCGAGCGCGTCAGACTTGCCCCACCCTATCATCTTTTGAGCGGCGGGATTGATAAGCTGGATTTCGCCCTTGCCATTGATGGATATGACGCCGTCCGAGATAGCGGCGATAACGATTTCCGACTGGCCGGATACAGCGCTCAACTCGCTTGCCAGCTCGCTGTAGGCGCGGTCCTCTTCGTGCTGATGCTTGCCTCCCATCCGCGGCGGCCATGCCATATAACCGAGGGCGAGCGGGAGTAACCCCATAAGGAGTACGACGATGCCGTCTTCGATACTGAGGTTGTCTTGGGTGAATTCAAGTCCGAGGTAGGCCGCGATACCGACGAGCACGGCCCCGCTTCCATAGCCGCCCAGTGCCGGTGCAAAGACTGCAAGGAGCATCCATAGCGCAATGAACGGCGATAGCGATAGACCTGTGTCGACAAGGAGCAGCCCAACCATAATGGTAAGCAATCCATAGAGGAGTGTAGCAGTGATAGTGAGGTGATCGCGCGGCGACCATATATGGGCCGTGGCGGCGGTAATGAACACGATGGTCGCAGCGATCGCTGCCGGTGTACTGACGCGTAAAGCTTCGGATATAGTACTTAACCCGCCTAGCCATGTCCATACATAGAGCACAACGATCAACCCCGAAGCTAGCATAGCGGCTTCGCAGATACGGTGATGCCAAAAACGACTGAGTGGTAGCGGCCTGATAAAATGCCCCCTATTTAGTGACTGTCTTTAGTATACCGCCTATGCTTTTGTTCGACAAGCTATAGGCATCTTACTGTTATGCCGTACACTGCTGGTTTATTTTATCTATTTGCGCGGGCCGATTGTATGAGACCATGAGGCTAAGACTAGTCGTCCCCTACGCCTAGGGCGCTCAACTATTGGGTATCCCAATTCCTCATGATTCCCAGTCATACTATTTCCTCACTATCTTACGTGTAATGCGCAGCAGATCTTACACTACGATAAGAAAGCCTACTCGTAGTCGTATGCCCAAAAATCAACTTTTCAAAAAGCGCTCCGAAGATTACCCTCGGAGCGCTGTAATTCAAGGGCAAGACCCTTCAAGTGAAATATAGCAATAACCACCCCTGTCGGTCAATAATCAATATTCTGGGATATTATCGCACCTCTAAGCTAGTGTCCGTATAGGTCATTAACGGGTCCAGGAAGAACTCAATAATGCGTCGCTTGCCAGTTGTGATCTCTGTCGCTACAGATAGTCCAGGTTCAATCTTGATAATGTTATTCTTCGAGGTTTCGTTACCATTTATCTCAATCTTCATCCTATATACCAAGCCCTGCTTTTCATCATTAATGGCATCGGGACTAATGCTTTTTACCGTTCCCTTTAGATACCCGTAACGCTGGAATGAGTAGGTATCGATTTTAATGACGACTGGCTGTCCGACCTCTATAAAGCCAACATCCCTATTCTGCACGGTAGCATCGACTACCAGCTTCGTACCCTCTGGCACGATTTCTACGACTGGCTGTGCCGCAGTCACGACACCGCCGACCGTTTTTGTCGCAAGTGACAAGACTGTTCCGTCAACAGGAGCCTTGATAGACAACTGCTCAACCACTTGCTTGGCTTTCGCAAGTGTATTCTCAAGCTCGGTAATGCGCTTTTCACCATTGACAATATCCGAATAGGTTGAGGCTTTGTTCTCTGCACTATAGGCATTCACTCGTTCGTTCGCCTCGGTGACGCCTGTCTGCGCGTGTGCGATCTGCTGGTCATATGAAGCAAGGGATGATTCAAGTGAGGTAATTTGTTGCTGTACCGAACGAATTTCATTACGGATGCCGTTTTCGGTGAGTGGATTGGCGTTCTCTAGATCTTTCTTGAGTTCCTGTTCTCGTGTGCGTAGTTTTGCAATGTTATCTTCGGCGCTTCGTTTATTCTGGCGCTGTGTTTCGACTTGTTGCTGGGCGCTCGATACGCCAGCGGAGAGTAGCTGTCGTTGGACCTCACTCGCCGATGACTTTGACTCGGCAAGCGCAATAAGATGCTGCTTGACGCCATCTGGTATGTCCGCAGCATTGACCGTCTCCGCAACATTTTCGCCTGCAAGTGTCTTTGCAAGAATATCTCGCTCCAACTTTGCGACCGTCAGGGCCTGTTCGGCTGTTTTGACGTCTGCTTTGGCGATGGAGTTATCGAGCTGGATGAGGAGGTCGCCTTTCTTGACCTTTTGCCCCTCACTGACTTTGATTTCCGTCACGACACCAGCACTGGCAGGCTGTACAGTCTTGATGCTACCTTCGGGGACAATCCTCCCTGTAGCAGGCGCAATAATATCTAACTTGCCAAAGTACGACCATGCAAGTGTGACAATCAGGAGAGCGGTAATCAGCCACAGTACAATACGTCCAAATGGCGAGGGCGGCGTTTCGACTATTTCCTCGGCTGCTGGGAGAAACTCGTATTGCAGTCGATCTTCTTTACCTTTGAAGAATCTCATTCCGCACCTCCTAACTGCTGGCGATGAAGATAGGCATAGAGTCCATCTTTTTCAAGTAGCGTTTTCGGCGTGCCGTATTCGACGAGCTGCCCACGATCGATCGCCATGATTTTATCGACACTTTTAAGGGTTGATAAACGATGTGCGATGATAATCACCGTACGCCCAGCCGTAATCTGTCGCAGATTCTTCTGGATGATGTTTTCTGATTCGTAATCAAGCGCTGAGGTTGCTTCGTCAAAAATCAGAATCTTCGGATTGTGCAGCAGTGCGCGAGCAATCGCAATACGCTGCTTTTGTCCACCAGAAAGTCCTTCGCCGTTCTCGCCAGCCACCGTATCGTAGGCTTCGGGTAGCTCCAAGATAAACTCGTGTGCGCCAGCGGTCTTAGCGACGGCAACGATTTCCTCCATGCTGGCGGTTGGCTTATGCACGGCAATGTTCTCACGGATTGATGTGTTGAATAGGAAGTTCTCTTGTAAGACAACACCAATCTGACGACGAAGCCATGCGGGGTCGGTCATAGCGGTATCAACACCGTCAATCAGAATTTTGCCGGCTTCAGGCACATAGAGTCTCTGGGCGAGCTTGGATATTGTGCTTTTACCAGAGCCACTGCGACCCACCACGCCGACAACGGTACCTGGCCGAATACCAAAAGACATATCACGGATCACCTCGGCAGATTCCGGACTATAGCGAAAACGGACTTTCTCAAAACGGATGTCGCCCTTGATACTTGGTAATCGTGATTTTGTCGGATCCATAGTTGGTTCGGTCTTGTTATTAAAGATATCACCAAGGCGTTGGATAGATATGCCTGTCTGTTGGAAATCCTGCCATGATTGCACAAGCCGCAAGACGGGCCCACTGACGCGACCAGACAGCATACGAAAGGCAATCAGAGCACCAATTGTTAGACCGCCCGACATAACAAGATGTGCACCGACCCAAAGGATAGCAATATCAGCAATCTTTTGAATCAGCTGCGCCAGTGCCCCCGAATTACCGCTAAGCAGTGATAGCTTGTATCCTGATCGTACATAGTTAGATAATCTTCCCTCCCAGTTCTTTTGAAGCTGCGGTTCAAGCGCAAACGACTTAACCGTCTGTGCGGCTGTAGTCGACTCAACAAGATAGGCCTGCGATTCAGCACCCGTATTGAACTTTTCATCAACTCGTTTGCGAAGTAGGGGCGTCATGATACCAGCAAGTAGCGCAAAGAACGGCAGACTTGCGAGTACTACCCATGTCATTGTCGGGCTGTAGATGAACATCACGATGATGTAGACGAACATAAAGCTAACATCAATAAGTGTCGTCATCGGTGTGCCTGTCAAAAAGGTACGCACTTTCTCTAACTCCATCACACGAGCAGTCGTATCGCCGACACGTCGTGTCTCAAAATACCTTAGCGGCAACGCAAACAGATGACGGAAAAGGCGTGAGCTGAGAATCGTATCGATGCGGCTAGTGGTGTGTGTAAATATGTAGTTGCGGGCAATGCCCATTGCTGCCTCAAATAGTGCAACCACCACAAGGCCAAATACAATGACATTGAGTGTTGAGGTGCTGTGATGCGACAAAGCTTTATCGATGACAACCTGCGTGAGGATCGGTGCAAAGATGCCAAGAATTTGCAGGACGAACGCCGCAGTTAATACTTCAAGGAGCGGCTTCTTGTACTTGATAATGGTCGGGATAAACCATTTGATGTCGAATTTGCGTTCGGCATCCTTCCAAAAGCGCTGCGCAAACAACATGACACGACCCGTCCACTTACGGCTAAACTCTGCCTCCGTCATAACTTGTGGCGGCGTGCCATCGGGCATGAGAAATAGCAGCTTACCCTCATCAACTTTGGCAAGAATGGCAAACTTTTCTTTCTTCATGCCTACAATAGCAGGCAGCGGTAACTTAGCGAGCGTGTCGAACTTCACATCCGATACTTTCGCCTTGAGCTTAAACTCCTTGGCGGCACGAATGATATCTCCCTCGGTCATGCCTTGCGCGCCAAGAGCAAGGGCGTGCGTAATCTGCTCGGGGTCAGCAGGAATATTATGAAAACGCGCTACGTTAACAAAACAGTACAAGCCGGCATCGATAGCAGGCTTTCCCTTTTTCTGGGCAAGATTCTTTGGCATATCGCCATCAGTAATGTCGCTTTTTTGAGTCGTCTTTTTTGCCACAGGATATACTCGTGTCTCTTGTGCGAAACTCCGCTAACGCAATCAGGAGACACTTCTCTTATCCCACCCTATTAACACCTAGGATTGTAGCAGAAAATATACTCTCTGACCAGAGAGTTATACTGTCGGAGCTGTCCAATATTGCGATACGACCGCCTGTACATCCTGCGGGTTACTAGTGAGCGCCTGACTCCACGACATACCACCGTTGTTGCTTGACCATGAAGCCATTGCTTGAATGAGCTGCTCAACCTGGGTATTAGTAATAGAAAAACCTTCGGATGCTTCAAATGTTTCAACCTGATAATTACTACCTGTGTACCACGAATTTACTGTAATTTCATCAGATGATCCAGCGAAAGTGACCTGCAGATTACTGCCACTTTGTCCAAAGATTATATTCATCACGTTTCTATTAAGAGCTGCCGAATCGTCACCAGATGACTCATGGATGACATCGACTCCGTCACCGCTATTAAATATGTAGACGTCGTTTCCAGCGCCGCCATAAAGCACATCGTCTCCTAATCCTCCAGTCAGTACGTCATCTCCTTCGTACGTATACACCGTATCGTCGCCAGCACCAGCATGTACGATATCTGCCTGGTCGCCATAGCCGTAGATAGTGTCATTGCTATTCGTGCCATAGATATACCGTACCCTATCGTTAACTGTCGCTACGTCCCATACTGTCTCATCATCGAAGATAACTTGATCGATTGTATGGTATCCACTTGAGGCAAAGTGATCAAGTACAGTCATTGTATCGGTTGTACCAGTGATACTAAATTCGAGATTCGACCCAACGCGCCTCACTTCAACATCCTGAGGGTCAACACCTGGCAAGAACTTAAGCGCGTCAAAGCCAGCATTCAGATAGTTACTATAGATACCTGGTTTATGCCAGTCGTGAATCGTATCTTGTCCATACCCAATACCAAAGATGTAGGTATCATCTCCGGCACCACCGTATAGAAGGTCGTTCCCCGTGCCACCGTCAAGGATATCATCGCCATTGCCAGAAGAAGCGGTGCCGCTCGGACTGCTCGAGTAGGAATCACCGTAGAGTACATCATCACCACTACCTCCGTAAATCGCATCATGACCCTCGCCGCTCTGTACAGTATCGTTCCCGCTGTCTGCGTAGACTACATCATCACCATCATAAGTCTTTATTGTGTCGTCACCATTATAGCCATACACTATATCAGCCTGATCGTCATAGCCATAGATAGTTTCGCTGCTACCCGTGCCGTGTATATGACGAGCCTTGTCGTTAATCGTCGCTAAATCCCATACACTATTGTCGGCAAACACAGCTTGGTCGATGGTGTTATAGCCACCCGAGCTGAAGTGATCCAAGACAGTTACCTTATCGCTCGTACCGATAATACTAAACTCTAAATCTGTACTATTGCGACGATGAACAAATACATCCTCGGGTGCAATGCCAGTCAAGAACTTAAGCGTGTCAAAGCCAGCATTCAGGTAGCTACTATAGATGCCCGTTCTATGCCAATCATAGATCGTGTCCTGTCCATACCCAATACCAAAGATGTAGGTATCATCTCCGGCACCACCGTAGAGGAAATCATTCCCTGTGCCACCGTCAAGAACGTCGTTGCCGCTACCCGAGGTGCTATTCCCATTGAGACTCTCTTGCAGAGTATCGCCGTACAAGGTATCGTTTCCCGCGCCACCATAGATGATGTCATCGCCTTCGCCACCTTGTACGGTATCACTTCCATTGCCTGCGTAGATTACGTCATTGCCGCCAAAGGTAAATATAACATCATCGCCCTCATAGCCCTGCAAGATATCCCCCTGATCATTATACCCATTAACTCCCTCGCTATTGTGAGTGCCGTAGATATAGCGGGCCTTCTCGCGAATGGTTGCCTCGTCCCATACAATGCCATTGGCGAAGACCGCTTGTTCGATAACACTGTAGGCGTACGGCGCAAAATAGCCAAGGATGGTTACTTTGTCATTCGTCCCAATGATACTAAGTTCTAGGTCGTAGTCGCCGCGGCGATGTACAGATATATCTTCAGGGCTAACTCCCGGTAGAAACTTCAGCGTATCAAATCCAGCGTTGCTAAACTGGTAAAGCCAGACGCTACTTTTATGATAGTCACTGATAGTATCATGACCATAGCCACGACCAAAGATGTATGTATCATCCCCAGCGCCACCATAAAGGAAGTCATCACCGGTACCGCCATCGAGAGTATCGTTACCGTCACCACTGGTGTAATAGCCGTTTTGATTCTCACTATAAGTGTCGCCATATAAAATATCATTACCAGCGTCCCCGAAGAGTATATCCCCCCCAAGTCCACCCATCAATGTATCGTTGCCGTGACGTCCATATATATAGTCATTTCCATCATTACCATAAATATAGTCGTCGCCCAATCCACCATCTAGGACATCCGCATATCCAGACCCTGAGATAGTATCATTCCCCATGTATCCGTAGATAACGGTGCTCTTATTTAGAACTGAGTATAGACTATCTGTGCTGTCCGTACCATTGATAACTATATGCTCACCGAACAAGTATTGATATAGTACGACCGCTACTTCTGCGACATTATCTGCTGCATTACCGATCGCTACGGCAGTATTGTAGATAATATCTGCAGTTGTATTTCCCATAAAGTTAATCCAATCCCACACAGCTCCGCCTATGGCCGTAACAACTTGGACGCCTCCGTCAACGATAGCAAGAGTAACTTTCACGGTAGCTTCTCCAACCGCCGGAATGACCTCTACCGCAATATAGTTAACCCCATCTACCACCCACCCAGAAACAGTAAAGTAGCCGTTGATAACTTTTGTAAGTGCTGCAATTGCAACATTTGGACCTGACACTTCCTGCGAAGGGTCGCCTGTAGATGTCACAAAGGTGTCTAGATTATGTGCGCCAAAAAACAAGTCGCTGCCTGTATTATGTATTCCTTGGCCTATCTCCGAAAGACCATTTAGGGCTGCCATTGCCTGCGCCTGAGTAATATCTCCTCGTTTCAAAGCTTGCATAACTGCAATCTGAAGAGCAACCTGAGCATTGTCCACGGTGGAGTTGTATTCATAATTGCCCATGTCTGTCATATAGATAGTGGTGCCTAATTGCACGCCATATTGACCGATGATATCATTCTGATTCACATAGTCTTTGATAGAGTCATTATAATCAGATGGATTTGCCCCGTCTAACGTCTGTCCTATGCCTACGGCATTGAATGTCACTGCGTGCCCAGCCTCATTCGTCATGTACACCATGTACTGCGCCAAGCCCCCACCGAGTGAATGTCCGGTAAAACTATAGCCATCGTAGTTGCCGCTACCAACCTGTTGTAACGTGCTTATCCAGAAATCGAAGGCGTCCTCAAACTGACTCGGGCCAGACAGATTGGTGTCCATGGCAATCTGTAGGTCTTGATTAAAGTCCTGTAGCGCACGAAGAGGATCGGTAAATAGCGTAGGCTCAGTTCCTCGAAAAGCGAACACAAGCTCATCTGAGGGGTCTTGGAAAGCAGCACCCGCAAAACCCGAAGTTGTGTTGGGCTGAAAATTCACTAGAGTCCAGTCAAGCATACCCGAGAGGGCGGAGAGAGCTGGGGAGAAAATGTACTGTTGAGTGCCTGAGTCATAAGAGGTACCTTTAATTAAGTTAGCTTTTATTAGCTCTTCAATCGTCCACGGCTCTCCTTGGTTGTTTGGATTCCCATCTTCGGGTAGATATTCACTGTAAACCACTTGTGATAGTGCTAGTTTCTGCAGCTCCGCTGATGACATAGACATAATGAATCCCCCGATGTCTTTAATACTCTATTACTTCAAAGTATTGCTTTAAGTCGCTAGGACTACTGATTTTTTGTAATGCTTCACGCTCAAGCTTAATACGATACTGGTACTTTTGTTGTCCGGAGCGATTTCGTTCTGTAAACGAGGCGTCTCTATAACCGTAGTTTACCGATGATATGCCTGCTCCTTGCGATTTCACAAAATCGACAACTCTCTTTGCGTTTTCTAGAGGTACAGTTGATGGCTCATTTGAGCTGACGTTTGTAACATCATTGACGCTAAGGCTATAGACAATCTCATCCCTATATTTACCCAGAGCATCTTCAAGAGTTGGAGTGGTGCGTTGTATTGAATCGTATAAAGCAATGCCGGGGTTACTACCAGGGGTGATTGTTAAAAAATAACCCTCATTGTCCGGGAATTCACTAGATATAAATGCCGCAACCTTATCGTTGCCTTGTTTTGTCCATAGTTCCTGCAAGAAAGTATCAACGCTAATTTTATTAGTGGTCTGCGATCGCTCTATCCTAAACCTTAGCGACGAGTCCGACTTCGGATAAGCATCCGCCTCCCAACTTCCTTTACCACCAAGACTTACCCCTGTTTCGCGAACATTCTCAACCACAAACTCCTGCCCATACTTTTCGTTTAGATACTTCTCAAACTGCGCTTGTTGCCCCAATGTAATCCCTCCCGAGGTATAAAGTGTAATAATGAAGCCAACTGCAAGTATCATCACGGCAATAATAAGTGCACCTAGTGGCCTCCGCCAACCATACTTGGTATTTGCATTCCGTGCTTGCTGCTTCCGCTCCTTGTTTGCAACCGGCATTTGCTCCCTCACAAGTTTGGATAGTATTATTTGTCTTTAATATATATGACTTTTTTACAATAAGCAATATGCCAAAGCTTGCACACTCCTCTGTTAATAGCGTATAATAAAGGTGATAGCATAAGGGTGCAAATATAAGGAAAATAAAAAGATGCAGCCGAACAATCAAAACTCCAAACAGCCACAAAATATAGACATTCCAAGCCAGCCTAGCACAACAAATGCGCTGAATACATCTCTGGCACGTCCCACGGGCGGTCTAACCCTTCAACCTTTCTCATCTGAAGATGATATCCGCAGTGAGGTGCAGACGGCGCAGCCAACACCATCAACCGAGACGGTTAGCTCCGAGGGTGGAGCTAACCCAATCTCTCCTACCAACACTGTTGGTCCTATCGAAAGTTTTAGTGACGCAAGCACTACGTCAATCCATCAAGGATCTCGAGGCCCTACAGCGTCAGAGCTGCGCTTATCGTCCACGCCTGCGCCTCAAAGCAATGGTGGCAAAAAGATTGTTTCTATTATTATAGGCTTGATTATTGTGGCTGCACTCGGAGTCGGTGCATATTATTATTTTTTTGCTGGTAAGTTGGCGACAGCAAACCTTACAGAAGTGACAGTCGGACAGACGACGTATCTTCGTCCAGATGGATGGGAGGCCGTTCCTCTTGGCGTAGGCATAGAAACCTACTCAGATTTAGGTAAGGGTAAGCAAGCTACGACAACGGTCACGATAGCCGAGAGTACTGCATCTATGCAATATTACGGCAACGACAGACCAAGCGACTGGTATGATACAGTCCGTCAGCAGGCAATAGCAAATGAAAAAGTCGACTCAATCAAGGCCCTCTTTCGTAATGGAGGCAAGGACTGTACATCTGATATTTCGTTTAGTGTCGAGCCTGACACAAGAGCAGCCAACAATACAGTGGGACTAGCTTTGGCAACTGGCACATGCACTCGTGAAGACGGCAGCTACATCGTCAAACGACGCACAGTAACTGGTGAGGATGGTGGTGTCTTCCGGCATATCACTATAGGCGCGAGCAAGAGTGATTGGTCAAAAAACAAGACGACCTACGAGGCAATATTGCACAGCATTGGACAGGTTGCTCCGTAACTATTTTTGGATGTGGCAAAAATAAGACTCCTGCCACATCGTAAACGTAGAGCATGTACCTCTATTGTCGCGACACCATGCCAACTCTGAGTAGAGTAAAGCTACGCTAGAATATCCCGTCTTTGACTATCGTTTCTGGAACAGCTTGCTCGAAATCCACTACGAACAGCTGCGTATTTCAGCGCCATATTCAACAAGGTGCCAAGCTACGAAGATTTAGTTGGTGGAACTCAAAAAACAGCCCAAATACTAGGGGTGAATGAGCTGTTTCCAGTTGTACCTTGTAATTCTGCTGACATGGTGACCTCACGGGGAATCGAACCCCGATTGCAAGGATGAGAACCTTGTGTCCTAACCGTTAGACGATGAGGCCTCCAGGTTAGCAGAATGGTTGCGCCGCTTCTCTGCGGCACGCAGCTTATTGTAGCAGTTCTACCTCTATTCTTCAAGCCTAGCGCGGCGGAAGCTTGTCGAGCTGCTGGATGGTTTCGAGGAGTTTGCGCGGGGTGATTTCGGCTTTGATGAGGTAGGCGTCGACGTCGTGCTCCATGGCGAGGCGTGACTCGTCGTCTTGGTCGAAGTTGGTCAGTACAATAATGCGCGTGTGTGGGACCAAGTCGGTCGTGCCGCCGCGTAGCGCCTTGAGGATTTCGGTGCCGCGCATTTCGGGCAGCATAATATCGAGCATGATGAGGTCGTACGGCTTGTTGCGCGCCGCCACGAGGCCGTCTGCACCGTCGACCAGCCAGTCAACTTCATAGCCGGCTTTTTTGAGACTACGAACGTACATTTCGCCGATAAAGCGGTCGTCTTCGATGCAGAGAACGGTTTTGATTGTCATGTATTATCCTCGGTATTTTGCATGGTTTTTTATCCAACCCTCACTGCCGGAGCGAATGAGGCCTTCGTTAGTATTATGGCCCGAACGAAGCTTTTCGGCAACGCTTGCGTATATCGGTGTGGTGAAGCTAAAGAGCGACCCCTTGCCCTCCTCGCTTTTGACTTCGATAGTGCCGCCGTGCGATTCGACGATTGCTTTGGTGATGTAGAGGCCGATGCCAGTACCGGAGACAGTCTCGCGCGAACGGTGCGAGCGGTAGAACTTGTGAAAGAGGTTACCCACAACATTTGCCGGCATACCTATGCCATTGTCGATAATGTCGGTTCGGACGAAGGCCCTGTCGACGTATGACCGTACGGTGACGCTGCCGCCCTCGTTGGAGTATTTGAGCGCGTTGTCGATGAGGTTGGAAAATACTTCGCTCAAACTGGATGGATCGGCGGCAACTGTTGGCAAGTCGGCAGGGATGGCGACCGAAAGCAGGCGATTTTGAGTGCTGGCGCGCAAGCTCATGTCGTCCCGGATAGAGTCGTACACGTCGCCAAGGGAGTGCTCGCTGAGCTGGACTTTTAGATGGCGACGGTCGAAACGCGAAGCATTGAGGACGTTGCTAATATAGCCGCTCAAGCGATTGGACGAGACGATAAGCCGGCTAAGGAGCAGCCTCGTCTCGTCAAAGTCAGGCGTTGTAGGCAGCTCTTGGCTGAGGATGTCGAGGTAGCCGTGGATGACGGTGACTGGCCCGCGCAGTTCATGCGCGGCAAAGGATATGAAGTCGAGCTGGTCATCTTCGGGCTGGTACACGTCGGTACGATCGAAGCAGACGAGCACCACTGGTGCTTTGTTGCCCTTTTCATAGCTGGCGCTGATATCGAAGACGCGGCGGCCGGGTTCGCTTGCTATCTTATCGGCTATGCGCAGCCAGGTTTTGTTGGAATGCACTAAGCGGTGGACGCTGTCTTGGAGCCACATGTCAAAGTCGATTTCCTCTTCGAAAAGAAGTGCTAACTTCTGCTCGCCATCCTTGGCTTCGCGAACGGGGGCTTTGGCGCTAGCATAGAGGATAGTTCCCTTTTCGTCGAGGATGATAATGCTGGCGCTCGAGTAGCTCATAGCTTGGTCGAGCAGTGATCCGCCCTGCGGCGCAGCATGGACAGGCTCGGCCTTGTCGACGGCCAGTTTGTAGACAAGCTTGAGGAGCGGCGAGAAGCCGTCGCGCTGATAGTGCGCGGCATTTTGGTTGGGCGGACGGACGTCGTTTGGCTCGCCGGACACATGTGTGAGTGCAGCTGTCAGGTCGCGAAACGGTAGTAGGACGACGCTGAGAATAAGGAGTAGATTGGCGCTAAGGCCAGCGGTGAGTGTTGCCGTAAGGATAAGGGCGAACTCCAGGCTCGCGGGCGAAAATCCGACGACCATAAGCGATAGCCCTACGATGAGTGTAATGGCAATTTGCATCAGTATTGTGATGCTAATGACGCGCCGGCGGTAGCGCGGCCAGTAGTCGCGAATCATCGGCTCGTGCTCTACCACGAGACGCTCCCGCTGCCGTTTGGCACGGCGGCGATCCAGGTTTGGCCGCGAACGAGAGGTACGGGCTTGCCATCGCGCCCTGTGAATTCTATTTGCGCGCCGCGCGAGGCCTTGCGCCAGGTGACGTTCTGCGCGGTACCATTCTGGAATATGGTAGCTTTGCCGCTACCGGTGGTGTCGATCTGTTCGCGGTAGCCATCCTCAAACACGAGCTTCATATTGACTTTCATAGCAATGACAACGCTTGGTGTCAGCGTCCCCTTTTCGCGGTCTTTGTGCGGCGCACCGGCAAGTGAGCGCGTGTAGCGGTTGTTCTTAGCGTCGTATTTGTAGGAAGTATTGTAGAGGCTGGAAGAAATATTGATGTTGATTGAGGTGGCGTCCGGCTCGGCAGCGGGCTTGCCGTCGACGCGCTCCCAGGAGGTAAATTCGGAGGTCGTATAGCCCTTCGACTTATTGAGTGCATCGAGTCGCTTGAAGTTGGTGTAGACATTGTGCGGGGCGTAGCGATCGGTTGCTCGCCAGTAAGAGCCGGCATTGAAAAACTGGTCGATATCGCGGTAGCTGCCACTACGTACCAGCTTGAGTGCATTCCAGCTGCCACCGACGTGCGCCACGCTGGCTTGGTATGGCGTGAGCCAGTCGACATAATATTCGCGCACGCTGCGTACTGGACCGACGAGCGAGGGTTTCCCTTCTTGGTAGAGCGCCAAAAAGCGTGTGATACCGCCTTCGGCAATGGCCTCGTAGACGATACCGGCGTCTTTCAGCCCCGATTGCGGCCGAGCATCTGGGCTGTTTTCGATCATGACAGCAGTGACAGCTTGCTTGGTGGCGGCCTCGTCCTTGACCTGCAGGCCGGTGAGCGGCGAATAGTAGACGACAGGTTTGGCCGGTGGGGCTGCGACAGGAATCTTCTCTAGGGGTCCTGGCTGAGTGGCGCTGACGAAGTAGTAGCCCAGACCGCCGGCTATAGCGATAAGTACGGCTCCGCTCGTAGCAAGGACTGCCATACGGTGGCGCTTGACGAACGCACCGAACTGAGCTGTACGACGAACACGGCGGCGCTTGTGCGGCGCGTCTGGGAGTGTTGGAGTGATGGGCGGAGGTGTACCAGGGTTCATGCTTACGCTTAGTATAGTCGATTTCGACTATACTGTCACGTCTGCGGCGCGGCCTATGCGAGCAAGTGTACGATCGCGACCAAGGAGCGCGAGCGTGTCGTTGAGCTGCGGGCTGAAGGGTGCCCACGTAGTGGCGATGCGGATGAGGCTAAAGAGAACGCCTGGCTTTTGCCCGGTCGTCTCAAGGAGCTGGTTGAGGCAGTTCTGGATAGCGTCCGGCGTCCAGTCTTCGAGGCTGGCCAGGGCATCGTGCGCGGCCGACAGCAGCGACGTGATTTCAGCTGGCGGGAGTTTTTTGAGCTGCTTGTTGTTGGTGATGAGTTCGAGGTCAGGTGCAGGTTCCTCAAAGAAGTAGCTGGTAAGGCTTGGCAGGTCCTTGAAGGTCTTGAGGCGGTCTTGGGCGAGTGCGAGGACTTGCTTTTTGTAGCTATCCGGCGCTTTTTTGGCACTTTCGGGCCAGAAGAATTCGATGCGGTCGGCTAGTTCGTCGATGGTGAGTTCACGGATGAAATGGCCGTTCATCCAGAGAAGACGCTTTTCGTCGAAGCGGGCGCCGCTGCGCTGGACTCTGTCGAGGCTGAATTTGGCGACGAGTTCGTCCTTGGTAAATACTTCTTGCTCGGTGCCGTCGTTCCAGCCCATGGTGGCGATGAAGCTGAGCATGGTTTCGGGGAGGTAGCCGTCACGGATGTAGTCGAGGACGTCTTTGGCGCCGTCGCGTTTGCCGAGCTTCTTATTTCCTTGTTCGTTCATGATGTGGGGCATATGGGCGAAGACGGGTAGTCGGTGTTGTTTTGCGCCGCTCCCGTCGTCGCCTGCGCCGCCTTCGGCGTGCTCGGCACGTAGGTCGCTAGAAGCGGGTCCTGCCGGCGCGTCCGCCCCTAAAATTTCTTCGTCGGACGAAAAATTTTGGGCGCTGCCCCGCGCGCCGTCACCCGCTATGCGTACGGCAAATCCAAGCGCCTCGTAAAGTGCGAGGTAGTTGGGCATGCTGGAGATGAATTCTTGGCCGCGGATGACGTGGGTGATGTGCATTTCCATGTCGTCGATGATGTGGGCGAAGTTGTAGGTGGGGTAGCCGTCGCTTTTGATGAGGATGAAGTCGTCGACGACTTCCGGGCTGGTGGTGATATCGCCCATAACTTCGTCGTGGTAGGTGTAGCTACGTGGTTCGGCCTTGAAGCGGAGGGGCTGCGTGCCATCCCACCCCGGTGGGTTCTCGGGGCGATGGTCGCGGTAGCGGAAGGCGCGTTTGCTCGCTTGTGCTTCGTCACGGAAGGCTTGGATTTCGGCTGGAGTATATGGGTCGGCGTATGCCCTGCCCTGCTGGATGAGCTTGTCAGCCCATGCGCGGTAGCGCTCCAGCCGTTGGCTTTGGATATACGGCCCGTACGGGCCGCCGATGTCTGGCCCTTCGTCGTACTCTATGCCGATGGCTTTGAGGCTAGATATGAGGTGTTCGGCGCTGCCGGGTACTTCGCGCTTCTTGTCGGTGTCTTCGAAGCGCAGGACGAACTGGCCGCTGGCTTGGCGTGCAACAAGGTACGCAAAAAGCGCCGTACGGATGCCGCCGACATGCAGGAACCCAGTCGGGCTTGGCGCAAAACGAGTACGAATAGACATGGTCATATCTGTTATTGTAGCATATGTATCCGCTTTCGTCCTCCTTGGGACTCATCAGTAGAATCAGACAATTCTAGAGCGAATGCGACAAGCAGACATGAGAGTATCGAACAATGCCCTTCTGGGGCGCGGTGACCCGAAGTGGCCACCGCGCCCCAACACCTCACTTGGTCGTGACGACCTCGTCGACGGCGGGGTTGAAAGGCTCCCAGTTGCCTTGCCGGCAGTGGATAGCGAATTCATACCCCATCTTCTTGAGGTAGTGTTTCGTCTCTTCCTCGGACTCCTCGCTGTGGTACTTCCGATTGAGCACGATGTCGTCGACAGCATAGGCCTCGCCGTCGATGTAGTACGTCTTGCTCTGGTTGAAGGGGTTGGAGTGGAGCGTGACGGTCTCACCGTTGATCGTGGTCTCTCCGAACGCCACGTCGGCGTAGTAGAACGCCATTGCTCGCCCAGGCGCTTGAACGGCATCTCGGTGTACGTTCCTGTCGTCAACCTCCCGAACGTCCTCTTGGACCGTGATAATGCGAGCGAGGTACGTCAGGCGAGTCGTGATTGTGATGTTGTTCATGATACTCTTCCTCCTCATCCAGGCGGGTGCCTGTGGCTCGCCCGGATGGCGGAGGCACAAGATGAGGTGCAGAAACAGCTCTCTACACTATCTCTGCATCTCACCTTGTGCTCTGTCTGCTTGTCAAGAAGCGCTTTTGGAGGCGATGTAGCGCCTGCTAACAAAAGCTGATATATATATATAGCATACTTAGTCAAAAAAGTCAATATATTTTACTCTATTACCTCTGTAAAATTAAAATGGCCGTCTGCTACGAGATGGCCATTTTGTAGGTTTTGCTTTGGTTTATAGACTTGTCGCGATTCGCTGTATTTGGTCTGGCGTCAAGGAGTTCTCGCCCTTGATGGTGTAAAGAATGTTGCCATTTACCCATGCGGCATTGGTGCCGTAGGTGTAGATAGTGAGACCGCCGACTTGCATAACGTCGTAGTCGCTTCCAGCAGCCGGAATGACGTAGTTACCCTGTACGGCAGCTGAGTCCCAGCCGGATTTGACTTGGCTCAGGGTAAAGCTTTGGTTGGTGCCGTTGAGGGCGAACTTCATGGAAACTTGTCCATCGTTGAAGGCAACCGGCCCGGTTAGGCTATAGCCCGACGGACGATAAGACGGGTACGAGGCGTTAATGCCCGCCTGGGCCGCAGCGACGCGGACCGAAATGTTGGGCATATTGAGGTATGTGAAGTAGCCTGCGACGAGAAACAGTGCTACACCCGCGGTTGCCAGCTGGAGTTTGCGGCCGCGGTGCTGCTTGGCAGTTGCTTTGGCGGCCTTTTTGTCGCGGCGGTGACGCTTGGCAGGAGCTGACTCGTTGAGAGACTTCTCGATGGCTTCTTGCTTGATGATGTGCGACGGTTTGAGCTGCGTAGCCGGAGCTTTCTGCGGTGCGGCAGCAGCGACGCGCTGGACAACCGGGTGGACGATAGCCGGAGTAATGTCGGCTGCCGGCCGTTTGGCTGCGGGACGCGGCTTGGGTGCGATATCGATAGGATGCTTGGCAAAACGAGTGATCGCGTGTTCGGGCTTGGGCGCTGTCGTGACCTTTATGGTGGTAGCTGGAGCCGAGACGGGCTTCTTGGCGGTCGGTTTGACGTAGCGGCGATTGAGTGTAGCGGACTTTTGGGTACGCTGGTGCACGGCATGAGCGTGCTGCGCAGCGCGCGGCTTGCTCGCTTGCTCGCCTGCGAGCGACGTGGCCTTGGCGATAGGCAGGCCTGTCAGTTTGTCGTAAGTGACGCCATTGATCGTAACTGTTGTTTCGCTCATTATGTTGCTTGTAACCCCTATATCTACCTGATTACTACTTATGATAAAGCAAACATAAGTGAAAAGCAATGAATTATCGGCTGAAACTTGGCAGCAGCGAAGGGAGCCTCGTGCTATACTAGTACCGTTATGTATAGAGCTCGCAGCAAACGCGCTCAGCGGTGGCGCTTAATCCTCGCGTACACGCTGGCACCGCTATTCATCCTCGCGGTAGTGGGGCTGCTGGTGTTTTATATGCTCGGATATCGGTTCAGCCTGGCAGATCATACCGTGAGCCAGGGCGGCTTGCTGCAGTTTGCTTCGCAGCCGACCAACGCCAAAGTCACCATCGACACGTATGACTTGCCTAGCCTGACGACGACGCGGTATGACTCGTCAGCTGGCCGCCATACCATTACCATGCGCCGCGATGGATACATTCCGTGGCAAAAGACTGTCACAGTCGAGCCCGGCAAGGTGTTGTGGCTAAACTATGCGCGGCTTGTTCCCGAGAAGATCGAACAAGAGTCGCTCGCAAAGTATGATTCGCCACTATCGTCGCTTGCATCGACGAGCGGACAGCTTATTGTCACCCTGCCGCATGCCGACAAGGCCAGCCTTGAGGTGATTATGCTTGGCCAGACGGTGCGCCGTACTCCCCTAGCTATACCAACTAGCTTGCTGCGTAGCGATGCGGCCGGTTCGCGCTTTAGTCTGGCAGCGCTTAGTAAGTCGGGGCGATACATCCTCGTAAAACACACATTTACCAAGGGCGCTGAGTGGCTGCTTGTCGATGGTCGCTCGCCCGAGAAATCCCGCAACATTACGACTATCGTAGGGCACCAGACCGATGCGCCCTTTTTTGCGGCGAGCAGCGAACAGAAACTCTATGTTCTCGTCGATCGTGAGCTGCGGCTGGTAGATACTGAGGCGCAAACGATGTCCGCACCGATCGTTAGCAACGTTGCCGAAGTGAGTCAGAGCGCTCAGGGCGTCATCGCGTATACGACTATCGCTTCAGGGACGCCAAGTCAGCGCGCCGCCGGGTATTATGTGCCGGGTGCATCGACGCCGCATATTGTCCGGACGTTTTATGACGATGGCAAGGCAACGCTTCGGCTGCGGATAGGGGCGTTTAGCAACGATACATATCTGGCGCTTCAGTACGGCTCAACGATCGAGATCAACCAGGCGCGCTCGCTCGTGGCAAATAGCAGCGACGAGCTGCAGCTGGTCGCTGTGGCGACGCTGGCTGTGCCAAATGGTGCTGACTCGCTAGCGTTTTCGCCGACCGGTAGGTTCATTCTGACGCAACGTGCTGCCACTTACTTGACGTACGACCTTGAGCTCAATGCGCTCGCCACAACATCGCTCAAGGGCGAAGCCACAGGTACTTATCCGCTCGGCTGGTTGGATTCGTATATCGTGTGGAGCGACCGCGATAGCATGCTGCGCCTCTATGAGTTTGACGGTGCCAACGCCAATGCTATCGGTGCAGTTGTCCCAGGACAGGCAGTGGTATTAAGTAGTGACAATAAATATATCTATGCCTTCAGGCAGGCAACGGATGGCGCTGCGACTGAGCTTATTCGCTTCCGTATGCAGCTTGAGTAGTCGTCGGTATTCTGTATAACTACTGCGCGCCAAACATACGCTCAAGCAGCGTCGGCGAGTTGCCGGGCATCGAACTGCCGCTTTGCTCTGGTGCTTCGGTGGCTGCTTTGGCACCGCTTGGGTCGGGGCTGATCTGCTCGGCAGTAACAAGGAGGCGCTTTTCGGCTGTCCCTACAGGAGTACAGGTGATGAGCGTAATGACTGGCTTGTCGACTGGATTGGTCAGGGCTTTGACATTGTTCGGCAGGACAACGCGCTTCTGCGTAACGGCATATGTGTAGCGAGTTCCCTTGTAGGTGGTGTAGATCGTGTCCCCTTTGGCAAGCTGATCGAGGCGAGCAAAGACGAACTTATAAGCACCATCGTCAAAAATATCGTTGCTCGAATGCCCCGATAGCACGAGGTTGCCTACCTCGCCCGGACGCGCCGACGCGCCCTTGATGTTGAACCATGCTACGCCTTTTTTCATGGCAGCCATTTGGCGGTTGTAGGTTTCGGTGTCGGTTGAGCCCATGGTCTTGTCGAATATCATAGGGACTTCAAGGCCTATCTTGGGGACGATCAGCATCGAGCGATCATCGGGAGCAACCGTCGAGAGCGGACGGACAATCGAGGGTGCGGGGTCATTCGTGGCTGGTTTGGCATAGGCTTCGTAGGCACCGAACAAAACGGTGTTGTACTGAAGGAACGCAAACACTGCCATAACCATGACGGCGCTGAGGATTGGGACGAAGTGACGGCTTTTGCGAACCTTGGTGCTGGCGACGCGAACTTTGTGACGGATTTGGGAGCGTAAGTCGCTCAGGGCTTCTTCGGAAGATTGGTCGAGCGATGCGCTGGCCGGCCGCGTCTCGAGCTCCTGAATGCGTGCTACATGCTCGGAAAGCTTGGCATTGGTAGCCTGGAGATGGCCAGCGTAGTAGCGATGGAAGTACTGCTGGTAGTAGTTTTGCCAGGCGCTGTGGTACTGCTGCCAAGCGGCTTGATCAGTGTGGAGTGTTGACTCGTCGTGCGTGCGCTCGTAAGGGTTCTTTTGTTCGTCTGCGGTCGGTTTCTCGGGGGTAAAACTGCGGGTGATGGCTGGGAGTGGTTGGGGAGCTGCAGTAGGTTCGGTTGGAGTGGTCGATGCAGCTGACGACGCGACTGGAGTAGGCTCGGGCTGCGTTGTCGTTTCGGCGGGCATTTGAGCGTTCGGATCATCGGCATAAATTTTGTCAATTTGCGACCGTACAATCTCGGCTGCTGCCGTCTGTCTAGCAGGAGTAACGGGACGACCAGACCTATCACGAATAATCGTCGCCGCCTGGCGCGGCGGTACGTAGAGCGGCTTCTGAGGTGTCTGGTTATCTGGATGCATCTAGGTTCCCCACTCTGACTAGTATACAATAGTCACGCTACGAGCTTACGTTGGTGCCGCAGGCCGGACTTGAACCGGCACGAGATTGCTCTCACAGGATTTTGAGTCCGGCGTGTCTACCAATTCCACCACTGCGGCGTAGGTGTCGTGCAAGAGTATTATAGCACGAAAAGTGTCAGGTGTGGACTGGGTGTCGATTCAGCGATACTGTCATCGGGTTTGCGAGGATGTTGCAGCGCGAGTCTCAACTACCGATGATTTTTACTAGTTTTGCCCCGACCTTTCGTGCATGCTTTTGGTCGGTAATAAGGCGGTCTGCTGTAGCCCGAATATCGTCGATTGCATATGGTGTCTTGCCTTTTAATGCTGCACGCATACTTTCTCGTATTGCAGGGTCAAGGGTAAAAGTAGTTTGACGGATCGGAAGAAGAGGTCCAATCGAGTCCGTAAGCTCCGCGAGCGACATAATGGCAGGTCCCAGTTGGCAGGATGCTGCATCCAAAAGTTTGCGCGCCCGCTCGGCGTGGGCGGCTGCGTAAATAACGCCTGCTTGCATTGTGTGAGATGAGGCATTTTCGACACATAAAATAGTTGGCTCATCGGTCTCTGCCGTCTTTAATACCGCTTTTGTGCGCCCTTCAGACTCAAGAATGATGCTACTCTGTGGTCCGGAATCGGCCATACCAACGGCAGCGCAAAAGCGGGGCTCTGCCTCTAGGCAAACTGTCATTCCCGTCGTGTACTCATTGCTAGAGAGCGAAGTGTTTGCAGGCAATGACTCAAGTAATGCGACAACACCTTCGGCAAAGCGGGTCTGGGGTTGAAAAGCCCTCCCTAGTCCGGGCAGCCTAGCCATGCGACTTTCTTCAACAAGAGTACGTATCCAATACCACGCATTCCGTGGAGGATCTTTGGGAGCCAGAGAGGCCCATTTAGTGGGAGTACCGAGCGCCTCCATGTCGTCTCGAAGCATAGTAAATGCCTTGTAAGGAGAGAGATTACTCATCTATGTATTATATCACTTTATGCACATAAAATCAATTTTTACCACAAAAACTGGCCGCTACTGCTTCCAGCGGCTTACTTGGCGACCACAGGAGATACGTGGCTGCTCGGGCAGCAGTAATACCGCGCCATATAAGCATCGGGTCGTCGAACGTATGCGTCACGACTTCCCCGCCGTGCGCAACGATGAGCCGTTCGCGGTGAAACGTCACGACAGTGATAGGATATGTAATGGTGAATTTGTGAAGGGTATCGACGAGCTGCATCAGCTGCATGCTAAAGGTTAGGATTTTGGGGTAGTAGACGCCTTGCATGAGCTTTTGCACCTGGGCAAACGACGCCACCAGTACGGTACTAGGTCGTTCGACGAGCAAGTGGCTGCTGTTTTTGACGAGGTCGATGGCGTCGCGCGTGATAGTCAGCGGGCCGCTGTAGTGCTGGATGAACTGCTCGTAGGCGATGGCTGTCTCGCTATTGCGCCCGGCGTCGCCAGCGAGCAGTACCCCAGTCGACCACGCACCAAGCGCAGTCATGTCGGCCACAGCATCGCTGGCCAGGCTACCGCTGGGCGTCGATGCGCCATATATGGTCTCGGTGATGGACTTCGGGATGGTGCCCTTTAGCGCGTCGGGCAGCAGTACCCGCACATCGCCGGCACCGGTCTCGAGTGCAGTGCTATAGCTAGCTGCCACACCGGCAAACCCCAGCTTGTTGCCGCCGATAATCCCCAGCCTGCCTGCTTGGTCACGGCGCTCCGGGCGCGACCATTCCATGTCTGGGAAGAGCGGTTTAGAAGCGGTTTGTTGTTTCCAGTATGTATGATCCATTGTCCGGCCTCAATGTATAAGCGATGTTTTTGCGTTCGACCACAACCTGCCAACCGCGTGCGGCAGCGGTATCGAGCAGTTCTTCCGAAGGGTTGAACGCAATGGGCGTACTGACGAGTTCGAGCATGCCTATGTCGCCTTCACTGTCGCCGACTGCTATGCTGCCGTCGAGAGTGAAATCCTTGCCCTCGATATACTCTTGGATGCGTGCGGCTTTTTGGCCGTAGACGACTCGCTCCGAGTCTGGCGCAGTAAATACGCCGCCTTCACGCGGTAGCAGTGCGCCGATACAGTCGTCGAAGCCATACCGCTGGGCAAACGGTTCGGCGATTTCCTGGTACGAACCGGTAACGGCGAGAAGAAAATAGCCTTCGGCTTTCAGCGAGTCGGCGAGTGCGCGGGTGTAGTTGTAGATTTTGTGGCCCGAGCGGTCGATGACGCTGTGCGCGGCCGCCTCGAACACCTCGACGTGCATGCCGGTGAGGTGCTTTTTCATCCCTTCGATAAGGATCGTCTCGTACTCGGCCCAGTCAAACTCCTTGCCTTGCCACTTCAGCAAGGCCTCCTCGATAGACTGCGAGGTCTGCTCGTCGAATAATCCTTGGTCCTTGAGCTCAAATACTAGCTCGTGAAATAGTTGCCAGCGAAACAGCGTGCCGTCGAGATCGAAAAACGCGATTTTTTTCATATCCATATCGCTCCTTGGTCGATACATTCCAGTATAGCATGGGCGTGCAGCTGGCCCTCGTCGGAGGTATTGCTCGTCGTGAGGTCGATGAGCCGAGCGGCCGCGATAGCTGGTGTGTTGTCATTGACGAGCCACTTCGTCTCGGGGTCGGCGAGCGACCAGCGTATCGAGAGTTTGGCTTCCTCGAGGCGCTTAAGGGCTTCGGGTGATTCGCTGGGATAGCGCGCCAGGAAATACTTACGCCACTGGTCGAGGGGCGCGGTTACGCCGATAGTCATGGTCTGCTTGAACGGCAACGCGCGGTATTCATCGACGCTATTTGCAAGCGTATCGAGCAGGCAGTACTCGCCTGTGAAGCTGCTTGTCAGTGTGCCGTAGGTCTGCCCTGTCGTCGGAAACGTTACCTCAGTGACGACATCGCCCGCAGTGCGGTGGGCTGTCAGCTCCTCAACTGTCAGGTAGATGTAATGCCCCGGCTCGTCATTGTCCCGCGGCGGCCGAGTCGTGAAGCTGCGCACTCTGCTAAACCGCGAGTCCATCCGCACCACCTCATTCATAATCGTCGACTTACCCATCGCACTGGGGGCAACAAGCATGATAAGTGTCCGAGTACTGAGGAGGGGTTCCATGCTTCTATTGTATCGTATACCTACGGACAGCCTAGAGGCTTTCGGTTTTGACATGGCGCTTTTTGGCGGCGCGCCACGCGGCGCGTTGGTCGTGCGGGGCTTTGGCCTTGAAGTCGCTTGCCGGGTATTTCCGGGCTGCTTTTTCCATCTTGCGCTGCATGGCTGCCGGAATGTCGATGTCATAGCAGTCGGCGAACTGTACCCCGTAGAGTAGTATATCTGCTAGCTCATCGGCGAGTTCTTCGGGTGTGCCGACCGGGTCGTCTGACCACTGGTAGTGCTCGAGCAGTTCGTTCGCTTCAAGCGACAATGATACCGCGTAGTTCTTCGGCTCTTTCCTGCCCCAGTCGCGTTCGGCGAGGAACTGACGATATGCCTGGACGACCTCTTCAAACGTGACGGTGGTAGACTTTTTCATGTAGTCAGTATACCACTGCTCATAAACTCCCCGCCAAATCTAGGTATATTTTGTATAAGGTAGGGTGCTGTGTAGCGTTTGTAGCGCGACTGATACGAGGTGAGCAGTATTAAGCGAGCAAAGTGATGAGTGGCGTAAGGTCGCCATTGAGGATAGTGGGGTTCATACCCTTTAATTCTTCTTCGAATGGCGAGTCGTCCGGAAAAGAGTTGAGCAAATAGATGGGTTTATGCTGATACCAAGCGAGGCTCATTTCCATCAGGACGTTCGGGCCGATATAACCATCAATGCCATGTTTGGCGTCGTTGACGACCAAGATTATGCTGCCTTCGGTGATACGGTCGAAGTGTGCCCGAATAAAGTCGGCTTTCTTGCTATAGTCTGCGGCGTTGTTGTACCACGTCTTATGGACAGTGAAATCCCCGGTCGCCTTCATGGCTTGGGCGGATTTTGGAATGACAACTGCTATGCCTTGCTGCTCTAACTCATCGGCAATTTGTGCGACGTGTTCATAAAAACTCGCGCTCGCGCAGATGACGAGCGGCCGATTCATGTATCTACCTCTATGCTGATTGGGCAGTGGTCGCTGCCCAGTTGGCTGGCGTGGATTGTGGGGTTCGTTACTTTATCGGCGATGTCGTTGCTAGCGAGCCAGTAGTCGATGCGCCAGCCGACGTTGCGCTCGCGCGACTTGGCGAAGTGACTCCACCAAGTGTAGTGGCCGTTGCCTTCGTGGTCGCGGCGGAAGACGTCGGTGAAGCCGGCGCTGAGCCAGGCGTCGAAGCCAGCACGCTCTTCGTCAGTAAAGCCCTTTTTGCCGCGGTTGGGCTTGGGGTTGGCCAGGTCGTCCTCTGTATGCGCGACGTTCATGTCGCCGCAGTAGAGTACCGGCTTCTTCGCATTCAGGGCGCTGCAGTAGAGCATCATAGCCTTGTCCCACTGCTGGCGGAGCGGCAGGCGCGTCAGGTCATCCTTGGCGTTGGGGGTGTAGGCGGTCACAACGTAGAAGTCATTGAACTCCGCGGCGATGACCCTGCCCTCGTCGTTGCTATGGCCGTAGCTATCGAGCACTAGGCCGCTAGCACGCACGAACTCCTCCGGGATGTCGTTGACAACATGCAAAGGACTGTCCTTTGCAAAGATGGCGGTGCCGCTGTAGCCTTTTTTGGCTTTTGACGAGTTCCAGTACTCGACATAGTCGGGCGCGTCGAACTCGGCTTGGCCTTGCTCGGCCTTAGTCTCCTGCAGGCACAGGATATCCGGCTGGTACTCGACGAGGAATTTCTGCAGCTCGCCTTTGCGCAGGACGGCGCGGATGCCGTTGACGTTCCAGCTAAAGAGTTTCATGCGGCTTGCTGCTCGAGGTTAGTGACGCGGCGTTCGAGAAGCTGCATATCTTTGTTGGTGCTTTTAATAACGTGTTTGACGACTTTCATGTCTGCCTTCAGTTCAGTGACATCTTCAGTTAGTTGATCAACCTTGTGACTAATGACGGCAACTTCGTCGCTCGTGGTAGTTGCAAGTTCAATGACAACCTTCATTTGGTCGCGCATTTCCTCGAGAATCAGGTTGGTGTACCGCTCTTCGTCCATAAGGCTATTGTAGCATGCCGCGCGTCGATACTCAGGGTGCAGTGACTTCGAGTAGGTGGCCTATCGATGCTTATTTACGGTCAAACTATGAACTGCAGTGATGTCATTGTGTAATTCCGCAAGTCTGTTGGGTTCCATTGCGCCGATATTAGGTCTACCGTAGTAGAATCTTTCTTTTACTCTGTCGCCAGGCGATCGAAAGGTACCTTTGAACAGCTGATACAGCTCGTTGTCCGCACGACCAATGCCGTACATAGCTTCTCTTCGCTCGCTACTGAAGAGGATAATCGGAACTATTTGCCCATCAAAAAGTTCGTCTTCACGCGTTGGTTCACCTTCGCCATTAGGATCCATTTTGACTGTTTGAGCTTCTGGCCAGCCGTGCGCATCAAGCCATTCGCAGATTGCCATACGGCTTTCTTCTATGTCTGCTAGTATTTTTTCATGCAGAGCTAAGTACGCTTCATTCGTTGCTGCTCGCTCGCCTGAATCGCTGAGAGCTGGCATGTCAGGAAGTAAGGGCTGATCTGGTGTAGGGTATGAGAGTGGGGGTTCATGCGTCATCATAATCTATATAAAATACATAAATAGTGCTTATATGTCAACTACATAGTATAATGCTGAGCTTTTTGCATTTCAGCGCCTGATATAGTATAGTTGTCCGAGATGAATAAGCGCCCTACTCTGCCCCGACTAGTAACTTTTGACGGCGAGGCTCGTAGTGGTAAGGGCACGGTGGTCCAGGCGACAAAGGATTATTTACGCGATGAGTGCGGCTACAAAGTGATGCTTATCGACCGCGGGCAGACCTTCCGCGTGCTGGTTGTGGCGGCTGCGCAAGCGGGTGTGGACCTCGACGATATGGCTGTACTCGATGCTTTCTTGACTGATGATGCCAATATTGCGGCGTGCGTGCAGTTCGTCAAGGACGTCTACCATATGGCCAAGGACGAGCGCGAAGCACTACTCTATACCAACGAAGTCGGCGTAAACAGCGCCAAAGTCGGTGCGCGCCCTGCCAGCCAGAAGTTTGTGGCAGACCTCACTAAGAAGTGGCTGCACGATGCCGGCCAGGAGGGCTATGAAGTTGTACTCATCGATGGTCGAGCGCTCGAAAACATTGCCTGCGAAATGCACGCCGAGGGACTGTGCGACTATCGCCTGGGCCTCTATTTTGTCTGCGATGCCGTGGTTGGCGCTCGGCGCACACTTGGTTATGCCGCGACGCCGTATGAACAGCTGGACGAGGCTGCCCGCGCACGAGTAGACGAGCTTGTGACGCAGATTCACGTACGGAACCGCCGCGACCAGGAGCGCGATGTCGAACGCCTCATCGCACCGACCGACACGCCTGTGTCGCGCCTGCCGGAAATCGCCGAGAGTACACGCTCCGACCAGCCTATGTATATCATCGACACTAGTGCCGAGCTGACTAAAGAGGCAATGAGCGTGCCAGTAGCCAAGCTTGTCGCGGCCGCCCTTGAGCAATAACTTGACTAAACTGCTTACGTATGGTATAATGGAACATTATGACAAAACCTACTTCTGTTCATGAAACCCTTCCAGCAATCATTGAAGAATCTCGAGTAGATGAGACAGCTATTACGGCTGACATGCTCCGTTCCATCATGGGCGACAGCACGCTTGTACCTGTTGAGACAGGTTTCGAGGCGGGACGTAGGCGGCAGGAAGTGCCAGTAAGGGTGCTCCGGGGCCTAGGCGAAGCGGCTGAAAAAACAGTTATCGTGCCCCTTATGGCGATAACAGATGAGCCAGCACGCAAGGAGGTCTGCGCTCATAACGCAACGATCGCTGCTCATACCGGAGCCACAGTGCTTTCTGCCGGCAATCTAGGTGTGGAGTATCGCGGATGGCGTGTCACGTCCCCTGGCTCTAATCGCCTCACAGCGGAGCAGCGACAGAGCTTGGCCGCAGGTGACTTCGGTCCGGCTGCTGCGGCAGTTGCCGGTGCGACAGCGTCCGCACTTGAGCATGAGGGACTTGAGGACCACGACGTCATCTTGCTAGCGCCATCGCTGGCAGCTTCGATTGCTAGCGCTGGTATGAGGTACTTTATCGAACGAATGAACCTCCGTGGAGTGGTGATGCTTGACCCGGTAGGATTTGCTCAAGAGAATGGATTGAAGCGAATGGGGCAATTTTTCTCAGTGCTGTCACATGCAAATGATTACTTAGCAGCAAACCACTCGGTACACCGTGGGATCACTGAGAGCACGGGCTTCTGGGCGAAGCGCTCGGTGGATAGTCTCGGGCCGAATATTCTTTATGGCCTGCGAGGCGTTGCCGCGGGCACTATGGGCGCAGACCTGGAACGCCAGGCAGGGGTATTGAGTGAAGCTGGCGTACACCTTCATGCCTTGACTGGCGAGCGAAGTGAATTTGGTACGGCCGAGCCGACAGGTGCTGCGATAGATCGGCTGAGAGGCCTGGGTGTCAACGCGACCCATATCCCGGTTAAAGGTGCGCGTCACGCTATGGTCATGATGGCCGGTCTTCATGCTATGGCTGCGGAGCGGCTTATCGGAGAAATTAATCAGCAGGCTGCATAGGCACCAGTGGCAAAACTGGTCGCAAGCCGCCTCGCCTAGACGGCTATGATATAATGACGGTTATGGTACGCACATTTTCCTCATCTAAGCTATCGGTTGTTATCGCTGCCTACAACGAAGCAGGGTCAATCGAGCGCTGCTTGCGAGCACTTCACAGGCAAGTAGACTATCTCAACGAAGTTATCGTAGTAGATAATAATAGTTCTGATGATACAGCTGCGCTGGTACATGCACTTGGTTTTGCTGAGGTGCGTGTCGTCAGTGAGCCGCGTCAGGGCTTGGTCTATGCGCGCAATACTGGTATGAACAGCGCATCGTCTGATATTATCGCTCGCGTCGACGCTGATACCGAAGTACAGCCAGGATGGGCACAGGCAATCGTGACGTTTTTTGCCGACGAGCGCAACCACGCAGTCTGGGGCATTAGCGGTCCTGTAGGGTATTATGATTTGCCACTGAGGGCTGCCGGTGAAGCAATCGCCTCCTTTACGTTGGTTATAGCAAATACATTTGCGGGTGGTAAGCGTGCACTGTATGGCTGCAACCATGCCGTGCGTCGGTCTGCCTGGCAAATAATCGAGCCCGAGCTCCATATGCAGGCACGAATTATGGAAGACCTGGACATTACACTGTGTATTCGTAACCATGGTGGCGATGTTCGGACGGCCAAAGGGATGCACGTGCTGTCATCGGCGCGCCGTTTGCTTGACTCTCCACCGGCGTTTTGGAGGTACAATGTCATGTGGCCGCGTACCTATTGGGTGAACGGCAAGTATGTACAGGCAGGGCTTATTACGCTGCCAATGCTCCTGACAAGCTTGGCACAGACGATAGCCTTGCCGTTGACTCGCGCGTACTGTCCAACGACGCGAAGGCTGTCGATACGACGCTTAGTGCAACATGACATGCTTGATAAGCGGATTATCCCATAGGCCTCTATGAAAATTGCTCTTATCACCGAAATATTTCCGCCGATTCATGGCGGCGCGGCCGTAGCGGTCGAAACCCTTGCGAAGGGGCTGCATGACCATGGCGAAGCTGTCATGGCACTCACAAATAACCGCGGCGCTGAGGCCGAGGAGCAGTACCCATTTCCTGTCTATCGGTCGCGCTCGATGCGTGTTCCGCGCAGCAAGGATTACCAGGTCAGCGTATCGCCGCGTCGGTTCGTGTGGCAGCACCTCGACGAGTTTGCGCCGGAATGTCTGCACCTCCATACTTCATGGGGGCCGCTGCACAGCGCGGCTTATGCTTGGGCGAAGCGCCACAATGTGCCAGTGGTCGTTACCAACCATGTTATGGCCGAGAACAACTTACAGCAGCTTGCTTACCTTGGACCGCTTGCCCGACCGGTCGCGGAGGCGCTTGTGCGACGCGAGCGACGATTTATCAATCGCTGCGCCCGGATGGCAGCCCCTACCGAGACAGCTCTACGCTTGACGAGTGAAGGAATTACTATCCCCAAGACGGCAATTACCAATGGTATCGACACCACGTACTATTCGCCGGATAGGCCAAGCAAGGACCGCGGAAAGTATATCTTCTCAGTCGGCCGGCTGACCTACGAAAAGCGCCTCGATATCGCGCTCGACGCGTTCGCCAAAGCACGCCGGGAGTGTCCGGACATGAAGTTCTTCATCGCTGGTAAGGGTCCGCTCCTAGAAGAGCTGAAAGCGCAAGCTGAGAGGTTGCAGATCGCCGATAGCGTCGAGTTCCTCGGCAGGATTTCTGACGAGGAGAAGCGCGACTGGCTCAGAGGCGACGCAATATATATCAATGCCTGCCCGGCCGAGCTGCAGTGCATTGTCGCCCTTGAGGCGCTAAGCTGCAATACGCCGGCCGTTCTGGCCGACCAAGGCGCGTTAGTTGAGCTTATCGAGGACGGCAAAAACGGCTATCTCTTCGCCTACCCTAGCAGCGATGACATGGCCGACAAAATGGTGCAACTGTGGCGTCACCCTATTGCTCCAGAGGTGCTGACAGAACATGCTCGCATGATGATCATTAAGAAGCACGACGTGCAAGAAGCCGTCCGGCAATACCTCGCGCTCTACCGGCGGGCCCTCGGCAACTAACGGTATGGTAAAATAAGGCATATGGATTATCACCACATGGCACCGACTGTTGCCGGAGCCAGTTTATGAGAATAGCATTTTTTACTGACGACTATCTCCCGTTTGTTCACGGCGTGACGACGTCTATTCAGAACTACAAGCAAGCGCTCGAGGCCGCTGGGCACGAAGTATGGATTGTTGCTCCGCAGCCCAAGACCAAGGGCTACGTGGATACTGAAGAGCGGATTATCCGCCTGCCGAGTGTCAATTCGTATATTTTCGACAAGCGTCCGGTCTCACTGCTGTATCCGGGCATTGCCCGCAAGCTGTACAAATATGACTTCGATATCGTGCATAGCCAGACGCAGTTTTACCTGTTCATTATCGCGGGCATGGTCGCAAAGAAGAAGGGCATCCCCCATGTGACAACCGTACACACGCTCTTTACGGAGCTCCTCGAGGATTATCCGGCAACGATTACCGCGGGCCTGATTGCGATGAGCATCGGCTATCCGTTCGCCTTCCAAATCAAGCCTATACTACCGTTTAGTTCGGTATCTGAGATTCTTGCGCTTCCTAGTGACGAGGCGATGAGCATCCGCAAAAAGCAAGGCTGGCGGCTCATTGCTGCGAGCGTCAATCAGGCTGATGCAGGGATTGCGCCGTCGGAGCACTTATGCCATACCCTCAGAGAGAATGGCGCTACCACCCCGCTGCATGTCCTGCCAAATGGTATCAGCCTTGAGCGCTATAAGCATGCCCACGCCCATGATTCGCCTCTCCAGAAAAAGGCTGGCGAGCACTTCATCGTCTGTGTTGCGCGCATCAGCGGAGAGAAGCGCCAGCGCGTACTTGTCGAATCGCTCCAATATACAAAGCGAAAAAAGACCAAACTTATCCTTGTCGGCGATGGTCCTGAGACGAATAACCTAAAGGAACTTGCTATCAGCTTGGGTGTGGAGGACCAGGTCGTCTTCCCAGGTATGTGCTCAGGCGATCAGATTGCCGCTATCCTTAAGCAAGCTGATTTGTTTACCTTGCCCTCGTACGGCTTCGACAACCAGCCCATGGTGATTCTTGAGGCGATTGCCAGCGGTCTGCCGGTCGTCTACTGCGACAGCCAACTAACAGAGGGCTTGACGCCAAAGAATGCTTTGCTGACCGACGGCATCGAGGCTACCGACTTCGCAAAAGCCTTCGACACCTTGCTGGGCGACAAGGAACGTCGGCATGCTATGGCGCTTGCCTCGCGCCAAGTAGCTAAGCAGTTTGACCGTAATCGACTGTCTAAGCGGTTGCTTGATATCTACGAATGTCTCATTAGCACCTATCGGGAGCTGGACGTCAAGACGGAAGTCGTCGCTAAGTAACTCTTTTGAAGCCGGCGGCCTTGTTGTAGAGGGCTATTGCATTTATTTACCAAGTATGGTATAATGGTAAGATTATGGCAGAGACTGCATTCAGGGTAATTAAGTCACTGACCGCGACTTTAGCTCGCGAGCGATATCGCGCGCTTCGGCGCGTTTTTTCAAAACGTGCCGTTTATCGTAGCGCTTTTTACCCTTGCCCAGCGCGATGACGAGCTTGATGTAGCGGCCGCTGGTAATGAGTTTGGTCGGCACGATACTGAAACCAGTTGCCCGGCGAGCAGTAAATTCGTCGATTTGTTTGCGTGTGGCGAGGAGTCGGCGCGGCCGTGTATCAACGGTGCGGGCGTCTGACTGCCCTCGCTCGTTGATGCGTACGCTGAAGCTGGCATTGTTGAGCCAAAGCTGGCCATCCTTGAGGCTAACGAACGACCCCTTGAGCTGTACATGATGGTCGCGCGCGGCGCGTACTTCCGGGCCGAGCAGCTCCATACCGACGACCAGGTCGTCTTCGAGCGCATAATCAAACCGTGCCCGGCGGTTGAGGATCGGACTGCCTGCGGCTGATTTGGACTTTTTTTTCGGAGCGGTCACAGAGGATAGTATACCATTTCTTCACTCGCCATGCCTGCTACTCGGCAGTTCATTCTTCAAGGAGTTTGCTGATGATATCTCCGCCGAGTGTCTTGGCGACACGTATCGCATGAGAAGCTCCGGCAGAGCCCGACTGCAAGTCATAGGTAAATGACACTTTGCCTTTGGGTGTGATTCGTATGCCGAGGTGGCGAAATGATATATCGATCGCTGAAGCCGGCTGAGCATCTTCGAGCCGCTGGACAGCGCTGTGATTGTGGGTGGCAACAACAACGCGGTGGCCCTTGGCTGCAAGCCATTCGAATGTCGCGAGCATGAGGTTTTCTTGGTATGTGGGGCTGGTCGTCGAGAACGGCTCATCAACGAATACAATCGATGGCGCGGCCGACTCTAGCTTAGCGAGGGCAGTCTGCCAGTAGGCAATATCCTGCCCAAATGAACTCACTCCTTTGTCGAGATTGTCTTTGGGCCGGCCAATGTAGAGAACGTGCTGGTATAAGGGGCTGGTAAAAGCTTCGCTTGGCGTTAGGCCAATACTCTGCGCCAGGGCATGATTGGTGTACAGTTCTTGGAGGAGAGTCGTCTTGCCGCTCATATTTGCACCAGTAACGATATCGATACCAGCGCGTGGGTATGTTAGGGAGGGCCGTGTATACTCAGGGTGATCGACGCTGCCGAGGCGGCTAATTGTTGTGGCATCGGCAATGTTGCTCGGGCGGTAGTCGCTCTTCTTTAGGCGTGTTGCAACATAAAGGAGAGACTGAAGGTCGCCAAGTTCGGTGAATGGAGTAACCGCCTTTCTATGCCAAGAGCCTCCATCTACCTGACCGATTGGCAGCTCGGCGCGCCGGCTGTCATTCGGCTTCTTCTTGGTAATGAAGGCACTATAGGCATGCCCGCTATCCTTGCCTGCAAAGAAAGCGCGAGTATTGGTGTCGAGGTGGTGGGCGATGTCGGTAGCGATAGTACCGCCGATTGCTCTGAAATGCCCTGTAATGGTATCGATAGGATGAGCATCGCCGGCGACAAATCGCAAAACAGCCAGTGCCCTTACGCTTGGTGTTCGCCATCCATCGCTTGCCGTTTTGCAGTGAGTGTATAGTTCATCAATCGCGTTTTTGATACTGGGCAACTCATCGGCTGTCATTGTACTGCTTCGCAGTTGGTAGCGGAGGTATGCTCCAAGGCCTTTGTCCATATTGGTGACCAATTCATGCAGTGCACGAAGGTCATGATATCGTAGCGACGTACGCTTGCCTTTTCCGATAACGTGGCAGGTCTTGCCTTCGTATCTGTAGTCCACTTTGTCATAAAATATTTGCGCTAGGTCCCCGCGCAGCGACACCGAGTCGAATGTATCTTTCCAGTCCATTGCATCTCGTTCCTTGTTGCGGAGTTTTGGAAGCATGTCGCAGAGCGCATAATAGCGATCTCGGAGTTCGGCGAGACGAGCGTCGATAGGTAGCTTAAAGGCATTTTTGGCGCCGTATAGCTCCTCGTCAAACCCCCATTCGGGTTGCTGGAATCGGTGCCGTATAGGTGCAAATAGCGTATCGATATCTGTAGTCAATGCTCGCAAGCTGCGTACATAGTCGGTACTATGCGGCGTTGTGGTCGCAATGATCGTTTCAGTGAATGATAGAAGTTGATGGCGATATGCTGCTTCTGCTTGTGGGTCGGTTCGCGGATGCGAGGCAGTATCGGGCAGCTGCTTGCTATTCGCAAGAAGTGCTTCAAGTGTTCTTGGAAGGACCTCGAGAGGATCTGCGAGAGCTGGCGGGACTTGGTGGTCGCGGTAGCTGAATCGATTGGCAGACAGGGCGAGAATAAGCAATTGCAACTCTTCAATCTCAGAGCTTAACGACGCCAGCTCGCTGTCGGGGTAGTTTGCTGCAGCCTCAAAGAAGCCTTGCCTGGCGCTTATAATTTCAGCGGAGGTCGTGCCGCCATGGTGCATTATATCGTGCAAAAAAGACACTCTACCGTACTGCCAAAATAGCTCATGGCCTATCATCGAACTTGTCTCGTAAGGCGGTATAGCTCGCTCAAACTCGTATCGCTGGCGCATCGAATCGTCCCAGTGAGGACGCTCGTTTTCCGGATAGGCCGGATGATGATTTTTAAACCATGACAGACCGAGGGGTATACCCTGCTGTTCGAACTTTTCAAGTAGTGTGAAGTGCGGCAAGGGTCGGCTGCTTATCGTATCGAGACTCAGCGGGGCACCGTTGGCCAAATCGCGCGCCCTGGCAAGGATGCTAGGATTGAGCCCAAGTCGCTCTGCCTCGGTAAAAGCATCGCTATCACCTATTCCCTGCTCCATGACATACTGCTTGCCTTTTCGAGCGAACTTATAGGCTACAGCTGTGCCTTCTTTCACGAGCGGCGCAATTTCAGCATGAGTCGTTAGCACGAGCATGACGCCTCGTGCACCAAGTGCTCGCGTGAATAGCTCTATCAGCTTGCGCTGGTCCTCTGGTGATGTACTTGCAAATGGCTCGTCGCCGATAACCAGGCTGCTACCTGTGGACTTTTCAAGTGCCTCGACTAGTCGCGCCCACTGTTGCACTTCGTTACCAAATGCACTCAAACCATTGCCCCCAGAGGGTGGTCGGTTGAGGAAGCTCGCTACTTGGAGCGGTGGGATAGCGCCTTCCGTGAGGGGCGCATGCCCTATTGCTCCACCAAGTCGCGCGGCCGCATCGATGATTGACGCGGCAAAGGTTTTACCCGATCCGTTGGCGCCAGTAAGGAACGTCGCCGTGCCAGGCTCAAGGCGCAGCGTTAATGGATTTTGGCCTTTAGGATCGTACTGAGGGAGGAACGCGCTATCTAGTACGACAGCAGTACCCTTAAGTGATATTGGCTTCAGCGGAGTTTCGATAATCGACCGGGCAAGCATCGAAGCGTTGGAGACGTGCCTGTAGTCGCCTGCGGCCGTAGTAAGCGCGTGCTGTAGCGGGGGTGATTGGTCGAGGCCACCACTTGCTAGGTACGACTGTACATCGATGTCCTGTTCTCGGACTTCACCCAGTGAATTGCTAGTCTGGTTGGCTATTTCGGCAAGGAGCGGCGAGGTTGCTGCATGTGTGGCCCTAAACGCGGCTATCGCATCGCGGCTCTCTGTGAGACTTACGGGCAGGTGGTGTAAGGCCTCGCCTACTCTAGGCAGTCGCTCTGCTCCGCCTTTTCGGCCGTACTGTATAATGCGCGGCGTATAAATATCCATCTTCAAGAGCTGGCTCTGTTCTGGGTCGTAAACAGACTCGGTGAGCCACGCATGGAGCTTGCCGAATCCAAAGCAATTATAAAATGCGTCGGGTGTTTCTAGGGCAGTAAGCTCTTGAAGGAGCGCCTGACGCGACTGGATAGTATCGAGGTTGCTACTCGCATACGTGAGCAAATAATCGCCTGGCGAGAAGTATGTATTACTGTCGTGGAAGCCAGTATTTGGAGCTAGCTTGCTTGCAACTGGAGTCTTTACCCGAACATGGCTGTCAAGAGGACGAATAGTGGCCTGAGAATTGTCCCATAATGCAGTAAATATGGGGGCTTCAGAAGAGGATGAAGTCGGCATTGGGAGTAATTCTACTATAAAATAGGCGTTATGTAAATGACGACAGAGGTCATGGTATACTAGAACAGATATGATTGCCGACATCACCATCACCGAGAAGTCTTTTGGCCCCAAAGTCCTCATGACCGGGGTGAAGTTTAGTATTGATGACGGTGAAAAGGTCGGCGTGGTGGGGCGAAATGGCGTCGGCAAATCTACCCTATTCGGCATATTGGCCGGGACGGACAAGGACTTTACGGGCGAGGTCATTTACCGGCGCGGCGTCACAGTGGTGGCGACGGCACAGGAGTACCATGGCATTGGCAACCAAACCGTGCTGCAGTATATCCTAGCTGGGCTACCTGAGTATGCCGAGCTGAGCCATATCGTCGAGACGTACCCTATGACCATGGGCGAGGATATGACGAAAATCGAGGAATATACGGCCGCTCTGCAGCGCTTCGACGACAAGGGCTTTTACCAGATAGAGGAAAAGGTCGAGCGCGAGCTGGAGAATTTTCAGTTGACAGGCGTCGCGCATCGGCCGTTCGCTTCCCTGTCCGGCGGGCAGAAGCGACTAGTCGAAGTGGTCAAGATTATGCATAGCGATGCGCACCTCGCACTCGTCGACGAGCCGACCAATCACATGGACTATGTGGCCAAGCAGCAGTTTATCGACTGGATGCGCGGCGCGCGCGAAGCTATGCTGGTCATCACCCACGACCGTGATGTGCTGAAACATGTCGATAGGATTGTCGAGATAAAGGACGGCGGCAGCGTGAGCTATCGTGGCAACTACGACGCGTATCTGAAGCAAAATGCTGAGCGTACCAGCGTGGGTATGAATGACTTTGAGATGATTGAGAAGCGCATGGTCAACCTCAAGCAAAAGGTCATCGACTACCAGCACCTCAAAGAAAAGTCGCACAACCCTAGCACCATACAGAAGTTCAAACGCCTCGAGAATCAGTCGCGTGAGGAGTTGGCTGAGCTGGAAAAGGTCGAGAAGCCGACCTTCTGGATTGACAAAGATTCTGTAAGCGAGCTGAACTACAAGGCCGCTGGCCGGTACGAAAAGTTCAAGACGCGCAATATCCGCATGAATATGAAGAGCGAGGAGTCGCGCAGCAAGCACGTGCTGGTGAGCGCGCGCGGCCTTAGTCTGGGCTATGATGCTCCCCTCTTCAGTGGTATCGACATCGACCTGCGCGAAGGTGAAACCCTCGAGCTCCGCGGCCGCAACGGCGCGGGTAAGTCGACGTTGATTAAGGCGCTGCTCGGTACGACGCCAGCTCGGGTGGCGCGAGGCGGGGCAGCTCCCATGTCGACTTTAGGAGACATTGGGGCGGACCGAGCGACAGGACCCGAGTCCAGCGACCTACGTGCGAATTCCAAGGGAATTCGTGACGACGGGAGCGGTGCAAGAAGTGATATCACTCTCTTCACTGGTTCCCTCACCCTCGACCCGCAAGCCCGCGTCGGCGTCTACGAGCAGGAAGTCTCGCCCACCTACT
>CAZGGJ010000002.1:0-19382 GCA_964525315.1 uncultured Candidatus Saccharibacteria bacterium
TAGTTGTACTTACATACCTAATTCTACTGGCTGTTCCGTTTTAGTTTAAGGTATCTTAAGACGCTGGCATTGACATATGTATCCTAAAGTTCTATAATGAAGATATGGTACCTCACACAGAATCTATAGGCTCCGCGACGGAGCTCGTACAGGGTTATCCGACTCAGATATGGTTTCCGCAATCTCTTCGTGCGAGAGTTGATGGGCATTTCGCGCTGCTGCATGATAGGCGCGATTGCGATGAGCAACGAGGTATATTCTTTATGCCTGGCAACGCTCAGAGGAAGCTTGTAGACAATCCTCAGACGATGGATGTCATGGGGATGGATGATGGCCAGTTGCGCCGTCTGCGTATCCCAGCAGCACTGCTATGGGAATTTCATGGTGGACCGTGCACAAGGGGACAGTCGCGATACCGACAGATCGGCGAGAGTATACTAAATCAAGTATACAGAAATCTCGAGCGCGGTAAACCGAGTGTATTCTACGATGACAAGGAGCGATACATAGGGCCGTACGACCGGGTATTGTGGCCGGATAGTGAGGATATGCAGAAATTCAGTCCGATGAACCCACGCCTTCTCGGCCGCTAGTGCTTTCTTGAATGCTCGTAGGGTAGCGGAGCCTGTATTGCATATCAGTCCTTAATCTGTTACAATACCTAAGATTAGTTAAAAGTAACGAAAAGGAAGCTATGAAAGCAGTCGTACGTATCGGCGGGAAGCAATATATTGTCGCCGAGAAAGAGACCCTCCTGGTGGACCTCCTCCCGGAAGGAACAAAAGAGCTCACACTCGACGCCCTCATGCTGATCGACGGTGACAAGAGCACGGTCGGGACGCCCGTTGTCAAAGGTGTGACAGTCAAAGCTAAGGTCGTGGACGACCTCGTAAAGGGCGACAAAATCCGCGTCATCCGCTACAAGAGCAAAAAGCGTGTTCACAAGGAAAACGGCCATCGCCAGAAGTACAGCCGTATCGAAATAACAAAGATAGGGAAGTAAGCATACTTGCCACGGAAACATCCCCGAACTAGGGGATGTTTTTATATTGCTTGTGGTATAATAAGTGCAAATGAGCAGGGGAAGACAAACATGCCGACGGTAATCGCGGTGACCAATCAGAAGGGTGGCGTTGGCAAGACGACGACCAGCATCAACTTGGCGTATTTCTTGGCGAAGGCAGGCAAGCGCACGCTGCTCATCGACTTTGACCCGCAGGGCAATGCCACGAGCGGCCTGGGCATCGACAAGCAGCAAATCGAAACCAGCACCATGACGCAGGTGATGAAGGGCGAGCGCAGTATAAGCGACGTCGTCATCGATACCGAGCACAAGCGGCTGAGCCTCGCGCCCAGCACGCCGTACCTGGCAAATGTCGAGGTAGAGCTGGCGCAGGCCAAGCAGCGCTTTACGCGCCTGAAGCTCGCTGTCGACCAGCTGAATGCGTACGATATCATCGTCATCGACTGTCCGCCGAGCCTGAGTCTGTTGACGGTGAACGCGCTTATCGCAGCGCGCTACATACTGCTGCCAGTACAGGCAGAATTCTACGCACTGGAGGGCTTGGGCCAGTTACTCGAGACGATGAAGCTGGTGCGCAAGAGCATGAACCCGACGCTCGACCTACTCGGTGTGCTACCGACGATGATGGACAGCCGTACATCCTTGAGCGGGCAGGTGTATGAGGAAATCAAGAAGCATTTCCCAGGCAAAGTATTCGAGAGTACCATCCCGCGTAACATCCGCCTGGCAGAAGCCCCCAGCCATGGCGTACCGATAGGCGTATACGATAGGTTCAGTAAGGGGTCGCGGGCATACAAAGGGCTCGCAAAGGAGGTGATAGACCGTGTCGGCTAAACGAGGACTAGGCAAAGGATTTGACGCGCTGATACCAACAGACTTGTTCGACGAGTCGTTCGACCCGACGGCAGCGCAGGATGACAAGGTCAGCGACCTGCGGACGATTCCGGTCGCAGATATCACGGCCGACCCTGACCAGCCGCGGCGATTCTTTGGCTCGGACGAACTAGTAGAGCTGGCGAATTCTATCAAGGAGCATGGCGTACTGCAGCCTATTGTGGTGGCGCCGAACAAGCCAAACGGCTATATCATTGTGGCGGGCGAGCGGCGCTACCGGGCGGCCAAGCTGGCTAGCCTAGACAAAATTCCGGCTATCGTACGGACGCTGAGCAACCAGCACAAGCTCGAGATTTCACTGATAGAGAACCTGCAGCGCCAGGACCTGAACGTCATCGAGACGGCCACGGCGTACATCAAGCTGCGTGATCAGTTCAACATGAGCTACGAGGATATTGGCAAGCGCGTCGGCAAGTCTGATACAGCGGTAAATAACACTATGCGGCTACTGAAGCTGCCAACTACCATCAAAGAAGGCCTGGCTGACGGTACGGTGACGGAAGCGCAGGTCCGACCACTGATCAAGCTGGATGAGGAAGTGGCGCTGTCGCTGTACGCGCGTATCGCTAGCGAAGGCTGGACGTCGCGGCGTGTGGAGCTGGCAGTTGCCGCGCTGAAGCGCGGTTCGACGGTTCGCCAAGTGACAAGCTCGGCGCATGAAGAGCGCTACCAAGTGCACGCGGTCAAGATAGGCGACCGGCTGCATACCGATGTTGACGTCAAGACGAACACGCGCGGTGCTGGCAAGATTACGATCAAGTTCCGGAATACTGAGGAGTTTGAGCGGATTACTGGGCTGTTGGAAAGTTAGCCTAAGCAACCTACTAGAATGATTGCAGCTTATTGAGCGGCCAGATGCGCAGTGAGACTGGGCCGACGACATCGTAGAAGGGAATCATGCCAAGGCAGTTGTCGCGCGAGTCGCAGGAGAAGTCGCCTTCACGGTGGTCGCCCATTACGTACAGTGACCCTTGGGTGACGACCGTGGTTTCGTCGCCGCGCGTGGGCGAGCCAGGTGTGCCGCCGCTTGGCAGGGTGTCGGGGTTGAAGCCGGCTGGATTGGCGTCGTTATATACCGTGACGGTACCGTCTTTGACGACGACGCGTTCGCCCGGGAAGGCGATGACGCGCTTGACGATATATTCGTCGCGACTACCGGGCGTGTAGCGAGGATTTTTGAACACAATGGTTTGGCCGCGCTCCGGGATGTATGATTTGTTTTGGATTTGCGCGATGGTGACGGCGAGGCGATTTACAATGAGGCGGTCGCCGGTGTACATGGTGCTTTCCATACTTGGCCCAACGACATTGAAACTGCGGAAAATAAAGGCATTGATAAACACCGTGCCAATAAGCACCAGGACCGCGAATACCAAAAATCCTACAGCATCACGAGCCGCAGGGTGGCGGTCAAAAAAGCTTGCTTCCATTCTATCTACTATACCACATGAGCGGTTTGATGATATGATAGATAAGATACTTTATGAATCAGCGCACACCAACGTCAATAGATGGGTTTGTTCCACGCCGCCGCGCTACGAGCGGCGATGTTTTGCCAGTACGCCCGAAGCATCACCAGCCTACCTACCCGGGACTGCGGCCATCGGCCGAGAATCGCAACCTCACTCATGCTTCTGAAGAGCGCGATTTGAAGGGCTCGGCACTTCGGCCAGAGAAGGCTCATGGTCTGACGCGCAGCGAGCTGGATGAAGCGCTCGGTGCGATAGAGCCGGAAGCACCGGTCAAGAAGAAGGGCCGCAAGTCGAAGCAACCTGGTGGCAAGAAGAAGCTGGTCAAGCGGATTCTGATAGTACTTGGCATTATTGTACTGCTCGCCGGTGGGTACATAGGCGTCAAGGCCGTCCTGGCTGGTATGAGTATATTTAAGGGCGGTCTATTTGGCCTTGTTCAGAGCAAGCCACTCACGGCAGATGCTGGCGGCCGCACAAATATACTGGTATTTGGCACCTCCGAGGACGACAAAGGACACGATGCGCCGTGGCTGACTGACTCGATTATGGTTCTGAGTATTAACCAGACCACCAAAGACGCCTATATGGTAAGCATCCCGCGTGACCTCGAGGTAAATTACGACGGCTGTCCGGGCGGTATTGCGCCGGGGTACAGCGGCAAGATTAATGTCGTCTACGGCTGCTACTACGATGACGGCAACAACGAAGAGGCGGGTGCAAAAGCACTTACCAAGAAAATCCATGAAGTGACAGGCCTGGAGATCCCATACTATGCACACGTCAATTACTCGGTTGTGCGCGATGTCGTGAAAGCACTCGGTACAGTCAGTGTAGATATACAGGGAAGTGAAGGTGCTCCTGGCATTCTTGACACGAACTTTGACTGGAAGTGCGGCGTAAAATATCCTAGCCTATACCGTACAGCTGAGCAAAAGGCCAAGTGTCCGCCAAATGGCCACTTTATTGAGTACAAAAATGGTATTACAAAACTTGATGCAGAGCATGCGCTCTACTTAGCCCAGGCTCGAGGAGACTGTGTAGCATTAGGGGGTGGTGGTTGTATGCCAACATACGGTTTGGGTAACTCCAACTTTGACCGCGAGCAAAACCAACAAAAGATTATCATGGCTATGAAAGACCAAGCCCTCAGTACTGGTACACTAACAAATATCGGCAAAGTGAGCGGACTCATCGACGCTGTCGGCAACAACCTCCGCACCAACTTCGAGACCAGTGAAATCCGTACCCTGATGTCGCTTGCCCAGGATATCAAGAACGAAAGTGTCGTCCGAATCAACTTGCTCGACGAAAAGGTACTGACTGCCAATGCGCAGCCCGCGGCTGGCAAATTCAACTTCACGGAGCTGCAAGCCTTCATTAAGAAAAAGCTCTACGCAACAGGCATCAGCAAGGAAGATGCGCATGTCATGGTACTCAACGGTTCGGACACAGCGGGGATCGCGCAGACGGAGGCCAACAAGCTGGCAGAGCTTGGTATGAATGTCGACCTTGTCGCGAATGCTCCAGACAAGGAGTACACTACCAACCTCATCTACAAAGTCACCAAGAGCAAGATGCCGAAGACTTCTGCTAAACTAGCCGAGCTGTACGGCGTGCAGCCGCAAGAAGTTACCTCAGTATCTGGCATTACACTCGATGAAAAGACCGACTATGTCATCATTGTAGTAAAACCGAACGAACCCGCGGCGAATCAATAGAAGTGGTATACTAGAAGGTAGATATGGAGTTACTCAAACCCTCGCGCCGCCGTTCGCAGCTTAGTGAAATCGCACACATCGTGCTCAATATTGGGCTGGCTGCCACCTTGCTGCTGGTTGCGCTGTATGTCAATAATTTGCCGCTGCTGATCGTTATCGTGCTGCTTGGCAAGTGGCGCGTCCTTGCGGTGCGGCCGCGCTACTGGACGACGAACATTGTGGCCAACGCTGTCGACATAATCGTCGGCATTAGCCATGCTATCATCCTGCATGCCGCAGCAGGGCAGGTGTGGCTGCAGGTGTTCCTGACACTTGGGTTCATTGTATGGCTGCTGTTCGTGAAGCCGCGCTCGAAGCGGCTGTTTGTCACGGCTCAGGCGCTAGCGGCGGTATTTGCGGGCACAACTGCGCTGAGCATGCTCACGTATGGGACTGACGCGATCGTCTATGTGCTGGGCATGTGGATTATCGGGTATGCGTTTGCCCGGCATATTTTGTCGACGTTCGAAGAGAGCTATACGAAGTTTTATAGCTTGGTATGGGGTGTGGTTTTGGCTGAATTTGGTTGGTTGGGCTACCACTGGACATTTGCGTATGTGCTGCCGTCAGCAGGCAATTTCAAGATTGTGCAGATGGCGCTTATCGTGACGCTGCTGAGCTTCCTAGCCGAGCGGATATATAGTAGCTACCACAAGCACCAGAAGATCCAGTCGAGCGAAGTGCTCGTACCGATGGTATTCGTATGTAGCCTCATCCTTATCCTGATCGTATTTTTCAACCAAATTACAACGAGCAGCACGCTCTAACGATAGAGGAGGTAGCCACACTATGCAACCACAACCAGGGACGACCCCGACCCCGCCAGCTCCACGTCCGCGCCGGCGTGCTCTCGCCCAGACGCTGATTATCATCATTGCCATCGCGCTCCTTGTGGGTGTGGGGATCGGCGGCACGCTCTTGGTGCAGCGGATGCTCCGCGAGGAGCCGCTGACCACGCGTCAAACGCCTGCGGCAGACGGTAATGCCCTGAAGACAACCGAAGAAACCACGGTATCGGCAGTCGTCGAAAAGGCATCGCCGAGTGTCGTGTCTATATTGACAGAGGCGGCAAAGTCCAGCAGTTCATGGACTGCTCAGCAGGAGGGCAGTGCTGGCTCGGGAATCATCGTCGGTGCCGATGGTTATGTACTGACCAACAAGCATGTCATCAAGGGCGCTGCGACGGTCGAAGTAGTACTGTCGGACGGCACTACCTATAGCGACGTCAAAGTAGTCGGCAGCGACCCGCTCAATGACGTAGCCTTCCTCAAGATAGCTGGTGCCAAGGACTTGCCAGTAGCCGAACTGGGCGACTCAACCACAGTCAAAATAGGCCAACATGTCATCGCCATCGGCAACTCGCTCGGCGAGTACCAAAATACCGTGACCAGCGGCATCATTAGCGGCAAGGGCCGCCCAATCTCTGCCCAGGATGGCGACTCGATCGAGAGCTTGACCGACCTGCTCCAGACGGACGCAGCGATCAACCCAGGCAATTCCGGCGGTCCGCTGCTCAACTCGGCAGGGCAGGTTATCGGCGTAAACACCGCCATTGCTCAGGACGCCGAAGGCATTGGTTTCTCAATTCCGATCAATGCCGTCAAGGGCATGCTCAAGGGCGTGCTGGCCGGCAAAGGTGTGGAGCGGGCATACCTAGGTGTGAGGTACGTATCGATCGACGCAGCAGTGGCCAAGCAGTACAAGTTGCCAGTCAAAGTAGGTGCCTATGTGTACTCTGACAGCGCCGGTCCGGCAGTCGTCGCAGGCAGCCCGGCCGACAAGGCAGGCATCAAGAAAGACGATATCATCACCAAAGTAAATGGTATCGACGTAGGCCCGCAGGGAAGCGTGGCAAGCCTGGTCGCCGAGTACGCGCCTGGCGATACCATAGAACTGACGCTTCATTCCGGCGGCACGATACGCACTGTCAAAGTGACGCTGAGCGCTTACAAATCGTAAAACTAGTTATAGCGGAAGGCCAGCGCGAGGCCGTCTGTCTCGATATGCGTGAAGCCCTGTGCAGCGGCAGCAGCGATGATAGCTGCGTGCTGACGGTCGTCTGCTTCTAGGATGAGTATACCACCTGGCGTCAGACGGCTTGGTGCCTGGCGCAGCAGCGTACCGATAAGGGCTAGTCCGTGCTCGCCCGCATAGAGCGCGCCAGCCGGCTCGTGCACTAGCTCGGGTGCATTGTCAGGCCAGCTAGGGTCGACGTAGGGGAGGTTGGCTACTATAAGGTCGGCTTGCAGCGGATATTCGTCGAGCAGGTCGCTTTGCAGGATGCGGACGTCGACGCCATGGAGGGCGGCGTTTTGGGTAGCGACAGCCAGGGCCCGCTTACTGGTGTCAATGAGCGTCATGCTGAGCTGGGGTAGCTCGAGCCTTAGCGTAATGCCGAGGCAGCCGCTGCCGGTACCGATGTCGACGGCGTGGCGGGCCTGGGGGGCGTGCTTTACTGCGAGCGCAATGAGCGCCTCGGACTCTGGGCGAGGGATGAGCGTATCAGGCGTGACGCGGAAGCGCCGGCCGTAGAACTCCTTGTGGCCGATGATATAGGCGATGGGCACGCGCTCCAGCCGTAGCTGCGCACGGGCATCGGCGATATCGCGCCGGCGCGGGTCGAGTGCTTCGTCGCCGTGGGCATGCAGCCACGTGCGCGGCTTGTTCAGGGTATGCGCCAGGATGATTTCGGCATCGAGCCGGGCGCTCGGCACCATCGAGTCGGCGAGTTCGTTGCTGATGTCGTCTAGCCAGGTAGCGATGTTCATATGACATACTATAGCATCTACAGACGAACTTTACAAGCGTAAGCATTGACAAAGTACGGCTCAGTGTGGTATAATAAGAAGATAAGCAACGCAAAAAAGGAATAAAGTATGGAACAATCTAGGTGGCCTCAGCCAGACCAACTACCAGATACCTCAGATCTACGAGGCAAAGCAGTAGAAAGTGTTAGTCTTGTTAACGACAGGGTGACCAAATACTTTTACGGCATGGCGCCTGAGGGCGTGATTACTTACAGAAAACAAATTGAGGGTGGTGAATTGACCACTAGAACTATTACTACAACCGACAAGGAGTATCCTACTTATTGTGACAGGATGCTCAATATACTTCGACGGTCGGAAGCTTCGTACGGCGGTTCCGGTGATTGGCCAAGCTAGGTTGTAGAAAGTAAGTAGACGGGTAGTTATACGGTGATATTGACAAGTGCAACATAATTGTATATAACAGTACAATATGATTTACGGTGATAAGCCACCACGTATTCCAAGCTCAGCTACTGACGCTTATGAATTGCATGGCACTGGGTTTTGGGTACCAAAACCGGGTGTCAGATTCGAAAAGACCAAGCGCGGAACGGACGTGCTAGTGAGACGAATGGCCGTATCGGCCGCTGAAAGCGATATGTATGATGCTGCGCTTGACCAACTGGTACTAGATGAGGCCGTGGAGGCATTTTCCAGACAGCTTGCTACGAGTGATGCATGGAAGGGCCTACTTGCCCGTGTTTTTGAATGTATGAGAGACGAAGAGGCGAGTGAAGGGTTAAGTGTTGAGTCGGATCGTAGTACGGTTTTGCCGTGGTGCCCTGATGGCAAGCAGTTTGGTGTATTTGTACGAAAAAGCAGTCGTATTTCGCTCTATGACGGAAAGAAAGAAGAGGCTGAAATAACCGCGCATCTACGTGTTGCCTCGGCTGTTGCTAGTGACGTGGCACCGAGTGAAGGCTTCGTAGAGCTAGCGGGTGATGCAGCCACGCAGGCCTACGATGACTTTTGGGCGGCATGGCAGGCGTTCATGTCTACCTGCGAAGTGAGCGGACTTGATCTTCGTATCACTGAAAACGGTACGCCAGGATTGTAGCAGACGAGAGTGGGAAGTCTGTTTATTCTCAGTAAACTTAAGGCTCTATTGCTATTCTAGCTCTCGGCGCCCTGCGCCTTGAGTTCGCGCTCGTAGGCCATGAGGTGGTCAATGAGGTCGTCGATGTCGCCGTTCATTGCGCCGGGGATGCCGCTGCGCGAGTACTTGATGCGGTGGTCGGTGATGCGGTCCTGGGGGAAGTTGTAGGTGCGAATCTTTTCGCTGCGGTCACCGGTGCCGACGAGGCTGCGGCGCTCGGCGGTGAGCTTGGCATTTTCTTCGTCTATCTTGGCCTGAAGCAGGCGTGAGCGCAGGACGCTCATGGCCTTTTCTTTGTTCTTGATCTGTGATTTCTCGTCCTGGTTGGTGACGACCAGACCGGTAGGGAGGTGAGTGATGCGTACGGCACTGTCTGTAGTATTGACTGACTGTCCGCCATGGCCACCGGAGCGGTAGACGTCGATGCGCAGGTCGTTTGCATTGATTTCGACATCGGCCTCCTCGGCCTCAGGCAGGACAGCGACAGTGACGGTGCTGGTGTGGATACGGCCTTGGCTCTCGGTGACGGGCACGCGCTGGACGCGGTGCACGCCGCCCTCAAACTTCAGTTTGCTGTAGGGCGCGTCGCCTTTGACGCCAAATATTACTTCTTTGTAGCCGCCGGATTCGTTGGCGCTTTCGCTCAGCAGCTCGGTGCGGTAGCCGTGGGTTTCGCACCAGCGCAGGTACATGCGGTACAGCTCGGCCGCGAATAGGCTGGCTTCGTCGCCGCCGGCACCGGCGCGGATTTCGACGATGATGTTCTTGTCGTCGTTGGGGTCCTTGGGGGTGAGGAGGATGAAGAGCTCGTCGTCGAGCGCGGTGATTTGCTGCTCTAGCTCGGGGATTTCCGCCTTGGCTAGCTCAGCGAGTTCGTCACCGCCGCCAGCGAGCTCCTTGGCTTCGGCAAGGTTTTTCTCGGCGGTCTGGCGCGCGGTGGCTTTGGTGATGATGTTTTCGAGCTCGGTGAAGCGCTTGTTCTTCGAGGTAAACTCGGGGTCGGAAAAGGCGGTCGGCGACGCCAAAAACTCCGCCAGCTGCTGCTTCTCGGCGGTAAGGTCGGCAATGTTGAGGTCTATTTTGGGCATGTGCTTAGTATATCATAACAGAGGTGGTCGGCCTACCAAAATAGCGCGTGCTACTATAGAAAGATACATTACTAATCGTATAGAGGGTACAGGGTAGTTGTTTTGAAGCAAAGTGGAGAAGGACGGTTCATCACCGCACAAGGGATTCGCAAAACATTTAAGACGCCTGACGGCAAGGCTACAACGGTAGCGATAAATGATGTATCGCTCAGCGTCGGGCCAAACGAGTTCGTGGCGATTGTCGGTAGCTCGGGCTCGGGCAAATCAACGCTGCTGTACTGTCTGTCGGGGCTGGAAAAGATAGATGGCGGCGACGTCAGCCTGCTTGGCGCACCGTTTCGCTATATTGGACAGACGGCAGACCTATCGAAGGCGCAGAGCCAGGGTATTGGGTTTGTGTTTCAGAGCTACCAATTGCTGGCATTTTTGACGGTTACCGAGAATATACTCCTGCCGGCAAAGTACGCTGGCAAGACAGCCGAGGCATTGCAGCGCCTGCCGGCGCTGCTTGAGCGGCTGGGGCTGAGCGAGAAGGTCGATGCCAAGGTAAATAGTCTCTCGGGCGGCCAGCAGCAGCGCGTCGCAATTGCGCGGGCACTTATCAATGAGCCGTCGGTGATTTTTGCTGACGAGCCGACCGGTGCGCTGGACACCAGGAACGCCAAGGAAGTGATAGAGCTTCTGGCGGCTATTCCGAACGAGCAGCGCTCAGTCGTCATGGTGACGCACGACCTCGAGGTGGCAGCACGTGCCAGCAGGGTACTCGTGCTGCAGGACGGCCGAATTATCCAGGAGCTCGGCAAATCGACCGCCGAGCAGATATTTGCGGCAATGAACCGAGCGCAGAATGCCGCCAAGGGGCCACGCGCATGAAGCTTGCCTTGCAATTAGCCTGGGAGCACCGTGCCAGGTGGGTCGCTATGCTGGTGCTGACGGCGGTAAGTGGTGCAGTGCTGATGCTGGGGCTGCATTCGGCGATAGGATACGAGCTGGCAATGGAGCTGCAGCATCTAGAGGCGAGCAGTCCGGCGCTTGACGTCATCATATCGGTGGCGGCAACCTTCTTGATTGTGCAGTCGATTGCCGCGCTGTGCTTGGAGTCGCAGGCGCGCGACCTGGCGGTTATCAAGACATGCGGCGCCAGTACCAAGGCGCTCCGGCGGACACTAGCTGGTGAGGTGTTTATCGTGACGTCGCTTGGGTTTGTGCTGGGGCTAGCGGCAGCCGTGTTCGTTATCGACCCGTACGTCAGCGGTATCGTATGGGAGCAGTCGGAGTTTCGCATCCCGCCTATCGGTTTGCACGGTGATGCGGCTATCAATGCGTATGTGATACTGCTCATCGCAGTGTTTGTCGGTGCCTGGAGTACGCTGAAGAATGTCTCGCGCCAAAATGTCGTGAGCGCTCTGCAGGGAGATTCCGTCACGACGCACAAGCGCTCCAAGGTACTGCGCTGGATAGTAGCGGTGCTGTGTCTGCTGGTGATGGGCGGGCTATTCGTGCTGATGCAGTATCTTGACGTACTGATTACGCAGTTCAAGAGTGCTCCAAAGGACATACAGGCGCAACTGCTCGGGCTGCCGATGCTGTCGGGCGTTATCTTCTGTCTGCTGGCACTGACATTTCTGGTGACGGTGGCGCCGAACCTGTATCAAGCCATCCTCGGTGCTATCACTAGGCGGCTGCCTCAGCGTGCTCCAGCCGGGCTGCAGGTAGGGTTCAACCTGGCTCGCTACAATGCGGCGAAGTATTCGGGCTCTATCACGCCTATCATCGCATTTATCACGGTCGTTATCATGATATTTACGGCTATGGATGCGTCGACGGCGATGATATTTACGCAGCTGGAGTCGATGGGTGTTGATACGTCTATAATGGAAGGGACCAACTATTCGGGCATCGCCTACATCATCGGTCCGGCAGTGCTGATTGCCGTGACTGGGTCGCTATGTACGATAGTGATGTCCGGGCGCAATCGAATCTATGTCAACAAGCTCGCCGGTATCATTGGTGCTGACAAGCGCGAACGGCTGAAGCTGGCACTCCTCGAGATGGCAGGGTATATTTCGCTCGCTGCTATTATATCGTGCGGGATTATGCTACTGACCGCGGCGTTGGTGATGCTGGGTAATACGCGCGCGTCAGGCATCCAGCAGGAGTTTATGCCGTCATGGGGTTGGTGGTTCGTGGCAGTAGTGGTGAGCTTCCTGTTCATGCTGGGGCCGGCCATCTATGCTGTGCGCCGGGCAAATCGCCTGGAGAGCAAGGCTGTGCTTGAGACGTTTGGCGAGTAGCAGTCTATCGCTTGACTAAAAACTACCTGCCCTGAAGGGCAGGTAGTTTTCGTGTGCCTAGAGCTGCTTAGGCAGCTTTTTCGGATTTGGCAGCCTTTTGGGCATTGGCCTTCTTGGCCTTGGCAGCGAGGGCGGCCTTGCGCTCTTCGGCGGCCTTGCGGCGAGCTTCGAAGCGGTCGACGCGGCCTTCGGTGTCGATAATCTTTTCTTCACCGGTGAAGTACGGGTGAGAAGCGCTTGATATATGGACCTTAATCAGCGGGTAGGTGTTGCCATCTTCCCATTTGATCGTATCGTCCGACTGCGCTGTTGACTGGGTCAAGAACGCAAAGCCCGCTGCATCGTCGCTAAATACGACCGGGCGGTAGGTTGTGGGGTGAATACTGCTTTTCATAACCGTACCAGTGTATCAGATAAGCGGGTGGCTGTCAAAGGCTACTGCCTGGGTGGCTCGGGCGGGTCAGCGGGAGCTTTGACGAGCGCTTCGGCGGCCTTGGCGAGGTTGAGCGTCGGCAGATGCAGATGCGGGCCGTGCTGCTTGCGCTGTTCGCGGGCGGCAGCAATGGTGTCCTGGAGCTTCTGGATAGCGCGGGCGCTGCTGGGGCGAGCGGCGATTTCCTTGACTTGGTGGTCGAGCTCGGCAAGTTCTTCGTCGGTCAGGTCCTCGAGGCCCATATAGTACTGGCGCGCACCCTTGGTGGCGCGGAGCAGCTCGTCGAGCTTGAGCTGAACGGCCTTGCCGTCGCGGTTCTGGGTATTCTGGATGAGAAATACCATGAGGAAGGTGACGATAGTCGTACCGGTATTGATGATGAGCTGCCAGGTATCGCTAAACTCAAACATCGGGCCGGTAGCTGCCCATACCATAACGATAAGGATGGCACCCAGGAACACGCCCGCCGACCCAGCCCAGGCTGAGACGCGATTGGCAACTGTACGGAAGATGGTTTTCATAAGCAGTATTGTAGCACGAATGACCAGAAAAGAGAGAATTATGCTATAGTTGAGAGTGAAAATAGGCAATACAAACATGACACAAGGCTCCAACAAACTAGCTCATAAAGAATTGGGATTCGAACAGCCACTGCCAGGTGTGACGGGCGATATTCATGTCGTATCATCTACAGAGGAACAGCGTGATATACTTGCTGCCCAAGTACGTGAAGCACGAGGAGCACATGACATGATAGAGGCCATGGTACTTGATGGGGGCGGTACACCGTCTGTAGTTGACAAGACAGTCGGAGGTTTTGTAGAGGATAGCAGCGGAAACCATCATGACCCGAATATGGGCGCGCTGGTAGGGTATGAGCAGGCTATCGAGCACCCTGACGACTCATCTGCGACACTGAGCGAGCTAGCCAAGCTCGACCCTGCCGTAGTCGTAGAGGCTGCGCGGGCCGAAATGGTGGTTGGCATCACACCTGCGACAGTAAAGGGAGTATTAGACGATATATCCAGGATTGAAAGTGATAGTCTGGAGCGAACGACACTCCCTGTTGGGGAAGAGTTAAGAGAGTGGATAGAGACCGAAGTATGGACTACTGTTCCATCGGCCATTCGACTAAAGCGAGAAGGCGAAACGGCCGACATTACTATGCGGAGGTATGGAGAGGTCGACTTGACAGACCCTAACTGCTTGCAAGAGGTGCAGGGCAAGTATGTGAGGCAGGTTGCTGACCGTTTGATGAAGAAAGCTTGGTGGCAGGAACTCTCACAGCCGAACGAAATAATTAGTGGAGACACCTCCTCGACGCAGGTCGATATCGTTGCGCGTCACACAGCGGAGGCTTCCTATAAAGGTGAAGTTTTTGGCCCTGAGTATGCTCGCCATAAGTATGAAGTATATGAGGTGGGACGAGTGCCAGTTGACGAGGAGGGATTGCAGACTATCTACAGGACACTTGAGCTGATAGACCAATACTCGGGTGGATTTTTGTCACTGGAGGACCAAAGAGTGGTGCTCGCGAGCGGTTATATGACCGAAAAAGCTCAAAACGGCGCGCATGTGCTTGGCTATAATTTGGGTAATTTTACATTTGTCAGTATGGACGCGCTACGAGGACGCGCGCGAGAGACAGGAAAGGACACACAGGGCATACTAGGAGGCGTTTTGATACATGAGATACTAGGCCACGCGCTCGAGCATGCCCTGGAGGGCGAGACAGGCCGTTACTTCCAGCAATTCTTTGAGTACTCAGAAGCGAAAAGGCCAGTAGACTATGGTATCAAAGAGGTTCACGACTCGATTATTCCCAGGGATGGAGTGCAGCAAGAGTCAAAACCCATGAGAAGGTACGGTTGGACTGATTCTGCAGAAGACTTTGCAACGTCGGTGGAGATTGTGCTATGTAAAGCTCACGACTTAGAATGGCCGCAGCTCGACGAGGATGAAGCGCATGTCGACTCATATCGACAGGAGCTTGTGCTAGAATTCTTGGACTATGCAGCTCGACGAGTCTCACATCTTGAAGGGATGCCTGGGTATGTAGGTGCTGAAGTGCAGCATAGTATCGACGAGGCGGGCAATAGAGCGATTCGCCCAGCGAGGATGCTTGAGGCTTCTACGATGAATGGCGAGGAGACCGTGCGGGATGAGCTTCGGAGGATTATGCAAGAGTATCGAGGTAGTAGTAAAAGAGAGATAGTTGTGGACGTGAAGCAAGTACAACGAGGATTTATTTGAGGTATCAGGGAGCCTCAGGCTGAACGACTTGACAGATATCTTATTCTGTGCTAGCATGAAGCTTATAGAAATAACGCACATACAAACAGCAAACAGGAACCACCACAATGACAAGCCAAGCACATGAACTACCACTAATAGCAGCCGGCGAAGACGAGGATAGTCGGGAAGCGCTGCCAACCAAGCCAATCGAACAGACATGGCGCTCTGTTGATAGGACTGATAGAGTAGACACGAATGTACCTGTCGGCGGCTATGATGCGCATGAAGGTTTCATTGTTCGCCGTACGCCCTATGCTATTGAGATGGCGGTAGATACGCCTGCTATGCGGGCGCAGCTAGAGCAACAAGGCGCGACTCATGAATCGGGCGGCGTACCGTTTACTGGAGCAACCAGCTCCGACCTCCTGGAGACACATCAAGGCCGTCGCCTTATGCAGGGGGTTGTAACCGAACTGAATGCTATAGACAAAGGCCTTCGCGAGCCTGACTGGGATTCGTTAACAGCCGAGCAACAGAAAGAGCTTCAACGAATCGGTTGCGACCAGGTAGGCGATACTCCTCTGTTTAGAGGTTCCACTCATGCTATGGAAGTCCCTGGTGCAGCAGCGCCCGGCACCGAAGAATGGAAACGTCAGATGGAGCATGTCGGTACGTTTGCTGAACTTACTATGCCTCTGGCAAACAATCCCGATAGAGGATACAAGGCCTTGGCTGTGACAGATGCACGCGGATTTCAGATGGTCGTGCCTGATACTGAGGCTACTCGAGATGTTTTTGCGGCGATGAATTATAATCAGCTGCCGGAATCGAATTTTGCTGCAGGTATTGAGACTAAGCTCGCTCGTCTAAAGGGTCACCAGTCAGAAGGATTTGAAGTAAGGGCTACAGAGGCTTCTACTTCCAGAGATGAACGTACGCGCACTACGCTTGTTGATATTAGCGCAGCTAAGTAAGATTAAAAACGAGGGCATTGCGCGCTCAGGGTGAGGACGGGTGCTGAGCTTTAGAGTGTAGCCATTTGACCGAGGTAGCGTTACGTGATAGTATGGTGTGGTAATAATTTTTAACGAAACAACGTTCGCCGGATATCCTAACCACTAGGGGCGGACGCGAAGGGAGAAGGATATCATGACGGAAGTCGATATCAAGGCTCTATATGAAGCCGGTGTTCATTTTGGGCACAAAACCAGCCGTTGGCACCCTAAAATGGCGCCATACATTCATAGCAAGCGGCAAGACAGCCACATCATCAACCTGGAAGCAACGGTCGAAGCACTCGACAAGGCACTGCCGTTCCTGACCAAGGTTGCTACGAGCGGCAAGAAGGTACTCTTTGTCGGTACCAAGAAGCAAGCCAAGGCTGCTGTGCGTGCTGCTGCCGAGAAGGCAGACCAGCCGTACGTTGTCGAGCGTTGGATTGGCGGTATGCTGACCAATACTGACACCATGACCAAGCAAATCCGCAAGCTGCGCGACCTCGAGAAGCGCATGGCCAGTGGCGACCTCGAGAAGCGCTATAGCAAGCTAGAAGTTCAGCGCTACCAGGAAGAAATCGACTTGCTGAACCACAAGTACGGCGGCATCAAGGACCTCAACGGCAAGCCGGGTGCTATGGTAGTGGTCGACACACTGGTCGACAAGAACGCTATCGCCGAAGCTCGCACACTGGGCATCCCGGTTGTTGGTATCGTCGATAGCAATGCCAACCCAGACACTGTCGAGTATCCGATTCCAGGCAACGACGACGCACTCAAGGGCATCGAGCTGCTGCTCGACTACTTCGCCGGTGCTATCGCTGCCGGTGCGACTGGCGAAAAGAAAGCTGACACGAAGAAAGAGGCATAGGGCATATGGCAGTTAGTATCGAAGACATCAAGAAACTCAAAGAACTCACCGGCGTAGGCCTCGGCGACGCTAAGCAAGCGCTCGTCGACGCTGACGGCGACTTCGACAAGGCGCTCGAAGCGATGCGCAAAAAGGGCCTCACCAAGGCCGAGAAAAAGGGCGACCGTGAGACCCGCGAAGGCCTTATCGAAAGCTATGTCCACTCAGGCCGCATTGGTGTGGTGGTCGAGGTCAACTGCGAGACCGACTTCGTCGCCCGCCTCCCGGAGTTCAAGGAGTTCGCGCACCAGATGGCTATGCAAATAGCAGCGATGAGCCCAAAGTACCCGACGCTTGAGGACATTCCGGCCGACGAGTACGAAGCCAAGAGGCAGGAGTTCCTGGCGAGCGACTCGCTCAGTGGCAAACCTGCAGACATGGCCGAGAAAATCGTCGAAGGCCAGCTGAACAAGTACTTCGCCGAGCTGGTGCTCATGGAGCAACCATATGTCCTCGACGACAGTATGAAGGTCGCTGACCGCGTGAAGCAGCAAATCGCCAAGGCTGGCGAAAATATCCGCATCAGCCAGTTCAAGCGCATTGAGCTGGGTGTCACCGAGTAGAGCGTACCTCTACTAGCAGTGCCTAAATCACCCTCGAGAACGAGGGTGATTTTTTGCGTCTATACCGCTTATGCTTATAGTATTTCTACACTATTTTGACATTATGAAAAAAGTATTTGACTTTGCAAATAAAGTGCGTTACGCTAAGTAAATCAAACGCCTGGTTGGTGGGCTGCCTGCATTGGCACAAGCGTGAAATAAAAGCAATGGAGGGGCTCCGAGCACGCATGCCGCAAGCCCTTCGTTGATGCATATATATGCAAAAGGGCAATGTATGGGAGAACGTCAACCACCAGCTAGTCAAAGTTTTCGCGATACTTCGCCATGGGAGATGGCGCCCGCTGACATCAAGGCGCTAGGGCCTAATAGCGAGCTCGGGATTGCGCCTATAGTTACAGCTGCAGCTTTTAAGGTGGGAGCGAGGGCACTCCAAGAAGGCGTTGGATTTGTAAATAGACACAGAAGCCACGGCCAGCCACCAGAGCAATCGCCAACCCATGAGGCTCCGAAACCGAAGAAACATCGAGTGCTAAAGGGCATAGGAATTACTGGCCTAGCATTTCTACTTATTGCACCGCCAGCCGTAGGTGTACTCGCTGGGGCTAAAAGTGCCGGACGGGCAGTCGCAGAAGGCTCAATTGGGTTTGGTGGCAAGCCTAAGGTTGTGGTTGGTGAAATCGAGGGAGTGAAGAAAATACTCTTCCAAAAGAAGGAAGTAACCGTCACAGGGCTAGAGAATAACCTGGTTATACATATGCTTGGAAAAGACCTAAGCGCAGATGTGCCGTTTGTCGGGAAGGTTAACTTCAACCCGAGCTTCAAGACGACAGTTACTAATGCAAAACGTACGACATGGGACTACATCGATGTGTCGGATATAAAGTATAAATGCGACTATAACCTTCCTTTTAAGCGCGCAGGCGGTACGCAAGAAGCATGTACGGTCGAGTTTGATCCAAGTAATATACATACGATTGTTGAAGCGACTGTCGATGGGCCGGGTGTAGTTGACACAGTATCAACTACTGGCACAGGGGGCGTATTTGATGCATTCTCGCCACTACTCAATAACGAAGAATTCAGAAAAAACCTCCCTGACGCGTTAAAAGGGAAGGATCCGGCGACCACATTTAGGAAGACGCTAGAGGGGACAACAGCAGTTGCTGTTAACTATGCAGCCGCTGCGGCGTGTATGAACGCGTTTAAGGCAAATCCTGAGGCAAAATCACTTATGGGTGATGCCGTCAAGAAAAATGTTGCTAAAATTGCCATTCAGCAGCTGTCAGAGGAGCATCCGGATGAACCTCGTCCTGATGTAGATGACTTCTCTTTTAATACAGCTCCATCCATCGAAGCCGATGCAACTCCCACAACCAATGATACAGGCGAACAAGCACTACGTAAGTCGCTACAAGATTTGATCGCACAAGCAAACTCAGCTGGCATTGCTGATATAAAGCTCAACGAGGGGCCTCTGCCGCAGCCAGCATGCGAGTTTACAGCGAAGGAGCAGGAGTAAGAGATATGGCATTTAGAAGAAAAGATAGCAGAGAACAAGTGCCGGGCGTCCAGGATGGACTTCGGCCTGATGTTGCAAGCCGTTTGAAGGCCGCTGCAGATAGACTTGCCCAGCTTGATACATCTCCGCCTCCTCGTCGGCCTGACTTTTCTAAGGGCCTTGCCGCATCGGCACCAACGGCTGAACGGCCACCGCATAGTCCCGACCATAGTGCTGCACCAGAAGCGCGCGCGCGGCAGAGGGAGGAACCACGGGCTAGGCCGCTGCGGCGCGAGGCCGGCCGCCGGTGGGG
>CAZGGJ010000002.1:19392-74035 GCA_964525315.1 uncultured Candidatus Saccharibacteria bacterium
AGTGCTGCACCAGAAGCGCGAGCTCCTAAAAAGAAGAAAAAACGACCTAGGCAGCAGCCTCAAGACCCACTACGACATTTTCAGCAATCTCCTCCTCAGATGGATACTCCACCACCGCAGCCAGTGCATGGAGGCTACCAGTCGTTCCCTGGATCGTCGCATCATCAACCGCCATTTTATGTCTTGCAGTCACCACAAGCTACGCAGCAGCCGCCATTTTATGTCTTGCAATCGCCGTCACAAGCTCCGGAGCGGCAGCAGCGGGATTCGGTGCCAGAGATACTACGGGGCGTGGGCGAACTCTACGCGCAAATGTCTGGTTCGCATGGACGGACAGACGCTGGAAGTAATAGGCCCTATGACCCTCAGTTTGCCCCTGCAGACCCATTGCTTGTACCGCGACAGCAACCGCCTGTAGCCAACCGACCTAGATCCGAGAGGCAGCCGCGCCAACCTATGCCGAAGCGCACAAAGTGGATGATAGGTCTATTAGCGGCTTCGATTGTATCTACCCCAATAGTATACACCTTCACGAAAAATCGATGTTTGGCTACGGAAGACGCCGGAGAAATACTCGGGTGCGCCTCAGGAGCAGGCATTCATGATGCTTACGTCGAGCCTATACCGGGACTTGGCGATCTATCGAGGCTTCTCCGAGGTAATTCTGACGGGGGGCAAAATAACAATCCCAACACACAACCGCAAGTATCTGGTACCGATACTGGCAATACTGCCCCGAGCGAAAAGCCCAAGGTTGAGATGCAGCCGATAGATCCACGATTGGAGCAGATAAGCTTTGGCGAGCTATTCGCAAACGGGCTCCAACTTGGTAGTGTTACCACTAGTACACCTGACGGCAAAGCTTCTATAACCTATGACAAGAACAAGGCTGTTCAGGTGTCCACAAAGAGCCAGCATACGCTACGGTTTACTGCTCAGCCCAAGCTTGCTCCGAAGCAAGTTGAGCAAGACGGCAAAAAAGTGGACGTGCTAGCCCCAGTAAATCCTCTCCAGACCGGTCATACCGAACGGGGCGAACCTCTGCTTACATTTGACCGCGGGGCAGTAACGATGGCAATAGACTTGACTGGCCAAGTAGGCGAAACTACCGACTATGCAGTAACGGGCACAGCCAAGGATGGCTTCAATGTAGCACGTACCAGCCAAAGTGCTAGCTCTAGCGTTAAATTCTTGTCAAGTTCGAGCAAATCGCTCCTCAAGCAGACGAACCCTTCAGCCAATAATGTCAACCCGTATCTTGCACCTACCAAGCAGAATGCACCGATAGCAGGGAAGCTGCTTGAGCTGAAGGATATTGAGAGCGGCGTCAAGCACTTCGTCGCAGATAAGTGCATCAACCCTGAGACTAATGCCCCGCTGCAAGCAAAAGCAATGATTACTGCAAAGCTAGATGCATTAGTTGCAAATGGGGTTACACAGTGGGCAAAAGATAATAAACTAAGCGGCTTTAAGCTTAAACTTACCGGCACGTACAGCGCGTTTGACCCAGATGTAGTGCTTGCACAGTCGGCTGCCATAGCGAGGTCGTCTGCTGATCCAGTGATGCAGGCTGCCGGTAATGCTCTAGGCATGGCAACTGCCTCGCAAGTGGATAGTGTTTCGGTGAGCCCGCCCAAGCAATGCAGTCCTGATCAAACATTTAAACAGCAGTAATATGGGGAACGCGTAATGCCAGAAAGCAAAGTAGTGACGATACACGAAGGAAGGGGAGGGTTCTCGATTGCGGATACGTTCTTGTCGAAGCCTCCTGTTATTGAACGGCAATCGCCGTCTACGTCTGTAGCCCAGCCTCCCAAGGTGGGTGATAAACTATTGCCTGCAGATCATCGGCCGGAGCAGGTGGGTCGAGATATTGAAGATAGTATACGCCTTGCCCAAGGTGAAATATATGAAGTAGGCGACCTCGCCGAGGCGGGTGAGTTGTTCAAGTTATTTACCTCAGAGGCGATAGAGGGCCTGAACCTCCGATTCAAACTACTGCAGAGGCATGGATTTGAACTGCAGAAACTAGCGAATGCTGTACTTGGTCATGAAAGATACGCAGCTCATAAAAAAAGACGTACATTAGCTGATAACTATGTTGAGCAAGCCACACAGCAGCTTGGTGTACTTCACGAAAATGCCACAGAGGTATTAGCAACCGTACACTATACTGACGAAGCATATCAAGCTGCCCGCTTGTGTTTAGACCAAATCGTTAAGGTAGTGGGGCCTGAAAAAGATGGAGTTATCGGAGAAGGACTGCTTAAAAGGTATAAGAAGCAGAAAGATTACTACTATCGGCTAGACGCCGCTACTCTCAACCCGCAGACAGACGACGAGCTCGACCTAGTACTCATGGCGATGAATCTAGAGCAGGTGCGAACTGCATATAGCGAGACTGTTGACCTAATCCACTCAAACGTGCTTAAGCCCTTGTGTACAATGATTGGTGGCGAAGACAACGGGGCATATACACAGGGTGTCGAAGCGGTAGTAGACGGCTTTCGTGCGGGGCATATAAGGAGTCCTGAGGAGGGGGAATATGCACGGCTGGAGCTCCTCTTGGCTGATGCTTTCATGCCGGCAATACAGCGCGAGCTAGAGGCTACGAGCCGTAGTGCTACTCAGCCGGTCGATGCAGACCCATCAACGGCCGTGGTCGGTACAGTAATCGACGGCGAAGGTGAAGTGCCTGCCCTGATAAATCCCGCAGAAATGGAAGAGTTTTTGAGGGGAATCGGTACGCTTGTCGAGTGGCGGAAGGATATTTTGGAAAAAGAGCAGAGAGGTACGCTTCGAGAGCATCTCGACCACGGGCAGGCAACGTTGCACGCCGACATGGCACGGGGTGCTATCATCATGGACAAGATGAGCAATGAGATGGACCGCCTCAACCGCGAGGAGGAGCGTCGATGGGAGACTGTAGTTGTTGCAACCGCGCAGCATATAGAGGCACTAGACAAGGCGGTGCAAGCCCTAGAGCTTGCGATTCAGAAGGCCGGGATAACGAATAAGTTAGCGGAGGGCGCTGCGATTCTTTTGAATGCTAAGTTCAGGGCAGCGGATTATACGCTACGACAACGGGAAAAGGAGCGCACTGCTCAAGAGGCCCATGCTGCTAAGATGGGCTACTTAGAACCCTTGGATCCAGAGAAGGTGCAGCAACAGATGATAGATGCCGCAAGCCAAGGGGATATAGATACAGTGAACGCGCTATCAAGAGGCTTTCTTGCCAGGGAAGCGTACGAGCGCAGTAAGACAGTTGACGGCCTAGTCGAAGATAGCTTGCAGGGTATAGATCGAAAGCGCGACGAGGAGATTGCGCGCCTACTGGGAGAACTGTTCCGTCACCGCCAGCAGGTAGTGCAAGACCTCGAGAACGCAGAGGCCATTGGTGTCGATGCGCTTGAGGCCGCAGATGCGTATATTGCGGGAATGGTGGCGCTCTACGATGGCTTGCCGCCAGTTCCGGCATATATTCAGGCAATACGTGGACAAGAAACATCCCAGGATAGTGGCAGTGCAGCAGCGCGCTTCGGGCGGCTAGTAACTAGCTGCATGGAGGGCCTTGGTACTGTGGTAGAGAGGCATAGAACAATCATGGGTCAGGCGGTACACGCTCCTGACAGCGCTTTAATCCAATAACCCAGAGAATGAGAGGACAAACAATGCATCATACATCACCACGACAGACAGGCGAAACGCCGATAACTCATAGGTACTCAGAAGACCAGCTAAGCATGGCAGAAAATGCGATACTAAACATACTGGCATTTAATGATATTCCAAATCCTAATCAGGAGCAGATAGGGTACGTTAGGCCGTACCTGGAGTTCTATGCGGCAAATCCTGATTTGATAGGTGCCGCATGTACTCGGCTAGACTATGGGCAAGCCGAGACAATGGTACAGAGTGTCGAGGCTGTTTGCAAAAAGGTTCCCATCGATAGAAGAACGCTAGTTCGTCGCGCAGCAGTAGCTGGCCTCGCGGGGATGTACCTCGCTCAAGCTGTGACAGGTAATCAGCTTACGGCAGCCGCTAGCCCTCTGGACAATGACAGAGTTAATGCAATTATTGGCGACACACCGGTAACAGATTCGCAAAGGTCAAGGATAGCGGAGATACTAAAAAAAATCTCCGATAAAGATAACGACCCAGGCAATGCTGCGGCACTTCAAGAAATAGACAAAATACTGGCAGAAGCACCTCAAGCCGATACGTCTTCGCCAAATGATGCAGTAGTCACGATGGATATTGAACCGCCTACGGACAATACTAATCCGCCTTCTTTAGACACAACGCAGTTTATGCCCCCGAACATAACGCGGCCCTCGCCAACCCCTATTGTCAGTGGTACTGACAATTCAGGCATCCACGGCTATCCTAGTGCTACGCAGCCATCGGAGGCAGCCCAGTCTTATGTGGCACCGCAAAGCCCTGGCGATTCGTCTGACATCTCGGCGATACTAGCCGGACAGAGCCAAAGCCAGCAGCAAGCTACGGTACCGCAGGTAAATGGCGGCGAGGTAATCATCGATGTTAACCCGACTACAACAACTACCACCCCTGACGCTGCTATGCCGGTCCCGGCTGTTGTCTCTGTGAGCGATACTGATGCTGCTATCACTGGTGCCGCAGAGAAACTGGCTAGTGTTTTGGAAGGTGGTGACAAAGCGAAGATTGCGGATGTAGCTAGCCAGGTGTATGGAGAGCTTGGAGATCTTGGGACGATGCTTGCTCTAAGTGCTGCTGTTAAAGGGCCGGATACCTCACCGGGAGAAACAAAATCGACAACTAACCTAAGCAAAAAGGAGCTTACGCTTGAAGCCTTGGCTGACCTGGCCGATCGTGGCGATAAATGGGCGCACCGTGCATATGTTGTTGAGCGCTTCGTGAAGAAAGGCTTTACGGCCGAAAACGGTATGGCTTTTGCTGGCCGCTTTGTTATCGAAAGCGGTACGGTTGAGCTTAAGCCTGATGTCAGGCAAATTGGTGGTGGTCCTGGCTACGGTATAGCACAATGGGGCAGTTATAGTGCCGCGTATGACAGGTTTGGCCACAATAAGCAGAAGGACGGCAAATATAAGTGGGGTACACTTAGGTGGTTTGCCGAAAAAACAGGACAAGACTACCGCAAGATCAAGACCCAAGTTGACTTTGTCTTCTGGGAGCTTGAGAATACTGAGACGGTCGTAGCGCGAGGACTACGAGCTGCGAAGCACAACCTCAAGGAAAGCGTTATTGAATCACTGAGGTATGAACGTCCAGCTGCGTGGCTCGCCGGAGGAAGTAAACGACAGGGAGCAATCAATAGTACACTGATGCGAGCACAGGATATCCAAGAAGCCTATCGGAAAGCCCTAAAAGGCAACACTAAGAGCTCCGTCGCGACGGCGAAGAACCAAAAGTCATCAAAAACCTCTTCTACAGGATGTTATCCTGGTACAGAGAGTCTTGGTAAGGTTACACAAAAAATGCGTGGCAACAATGGCGCGGTGGGCAGACGCACAGTTGAACTGTGCGCCATTCGCACCATTAAATCTGTATATCCAGATCCAATTAAGGGAGCTAACCATCGAATGGTTACTCAGGCAAAGGCTTCGAAGAATTTCTTTGAGCTCGGCAAGCAGTATATGGACGAGCATGGTGGTAAGAAGCTTACTGTTGGCGACAGTTGGCGCAGTAACAACCTACAAACTATCCGCAATAACGGAGGTAGGTCTGACCCGAATGCAGCAGCTCCAACAGGCAAGAGCCGCCATGAGGAGGGTATCGCGGCTGATTTCAAGCTTGGCTACAGTAAGGGAGCTGAAACATGGCGTACATGCAAAAATGCTCAAACAATCAACTCTCCGGACTATAGATGGATGCGAAAGAATGCTGCAAAGCATGGTATCGGTCAATATGCTGCCGAGGGCTGGCATTGGGACACTTCGCCAAATAGATGCTACTGGAAGTAACGGAATACCTGAGTAGACTATTCGAGTGTAATTGTTGCCGCCTGCGCGCTCAAGCTATCGCGCAGGTCGGTGGCGGTGATGATGGTTTGGTAGGTAGCGAGCGATTGGAGCAGCATGGCTTCGCGGTGGGCGTCGAGCTCAGAAAATACGTCGTCGAGCAGGATGAGCGGCAAGCGCTGGCTGAGTTCGTGCTGTAAGTCGACCTCGAGGAGCTTGTACGCCAGCATAATGCTGCGCAGCTCACCGCGCGAGGCTGTCTCGGAGGCGAGGTGGCCGTCGAGTGATACCACGAAGTCGTCGCGGTGCGGGCCCACGCTGGTGTGGCCGCGGTAGCTGTCGGCGATTCGTTCGCTATGCAGGCGGTCTAGCAGGCGCTGTTGGTACTGCTCGTCCGGCAGGCTGGAGTGGTAGCTCGCCATGACGTGGTGTGGGGCCTCGGCCAGCCGCGAATAGTGCGTACTGAGGGCAGGGTTGCTGGCTACAATGAACGAACGGCGCTCGCGCGTGATCGCAAGTGCCAGCTCGGCGAGCTTCATATCCCAGACAAAGAGCTGGTCGTCCCACGAGCTGCCCATCAGCTCGTCGCGGCGCTTGAGCAGCTCATTGCGCTGCATGAGCGTGCGGGTATAACGGTTCAGGATAGTGCCGTAGTGCGGGTAGAGCCGTGCGAGGATGCCGTCAAAGAACCGGCGGCGGCGCTCCGGCGAGCTAGTAAGGAGCCGCAGCTCGTCTGGCTCAAACAGTACAACCGGACGACGCTGAGTAGCAGGGATGCGAGCTGTGGTGCGGTCGCGGATGGTGAAGGCCTTCTTGACCTTGTCATCTGGGGTCAGCTGGAGCGAGGCGGTGCGCTTGTCTTCGTTGGTGCTGATGAGCACTAGGTCGGTGCGCGTGCTGGCATGGGCTATCATGTCGCGGTCGCGTCCACGGAAGCTCGTGCCCTGCATGAGGTAGTAGATGCCCTCTAGCAGCGACGTCTTGCCAGTGCCGTTGCGGCCAATGATAACCGTTACTGCCGGGTCGAACTGCACCGAAAAAAGCTCATACGAGCGAAGATTGGCGACGCGAAGTTCCCTTATAGTCATCAGTATCTAGTGTATACTAGAAGCATAGGAGATGAGAAATGTTTGACACAGACCCATATGAGAAGAAAATAGCCCAAGCCCTGGAGCACTTCAACGAAGAACTAAAGCGCGTCCGCACCGGCAGGGCGCATGCTGGCATGCTCGACGGCGTGGTCGTCGAGGCTTACGGGACGGCAATGCCGCTGAACCAAGTAGCCAATATCACCGCGCCAGAGGCTTCGATGCTACTAGTGACGCCGTTTGACCCGAGCAATATCCAGGCAATCGCCGCAGCGATTCGTAACAATCAAAGCCTGGGCTTCAATCCCAGCGATGACGGCCGTGTCGTACGCGTACCCGTTCCAGCGCTAACCGAGGAGCGCCGTAAGCAACTGGTCAAGCAGGCAGGCGAGAAGGTCGAGGACGCGCGTATCGCCCTGCGCAACATTCGCCAGGACGCGCTCAAGGAAGCCAAGCGCATGAAGGACGACAAGCAGCTCGGCGAAGACGACTTCAAACGCGTCGAGACCGAAGTCGACAAGCTGATTCACGATAGCCAGGGCCAGCTGGATGAAGCGTTTGTTACTAAGGAAAAAGAAATACTGACGATATAACAACATGAGACAAACCTACGGTTTTTCTCATCGCGCCATGCGAGCAAACAAGTCGCTCGGGATGGGCTGCTCTTTTCCCTAAACCTTATTATGAAAGATACGACTACTCCACAACATATCGGCTATATTCTCGACGGCAATCGCCGCTGGGCGAAGAAGCATGGCCTGCCGACATACGAAGGCCACTTGGCCGGGTACAATGCCCTCAAGGACGTCATCGACGCTACAGCTGACGCCGGGGTGAAGTATATCTCGTTCTATACATTCTCGACGGAGAACTGGAACCGCGCCGAAGATGAAGTGCGCGGCCTAATGAAGCTCATTCGCCGGCTGTTTACTGGTGACCTTAAGCGGCTCGTCAAGGACGGCTACCGGCTTGTGGTGCTCGGCGGGCGAGAGAACGTCCCCGATGACATCGTCGCCATGATAGACAAAGCCGAGGCCGAGTCGCAGGATGGCACCAAGGCCACGCTGGCCATGTGCTTCAACTACGGCGGCCAGCAGGAAATCGTGCGTGCCGCGCAGAAGGCTATCGAGAGCGGCATAGCACCGAGCGAGCTCACGAATACAAATTTTGTCCAGTTTCTCGACCATCCGGATGTGCCGCCGTGCGACCTCATCGTCCGCACTAGCGGCGAGCAGCGCCTGAGCAACTTTATGCTGTGGCGCAGCGCCTATAGCGAGCTGCTATTTCTCGACAAATTTTGGCCGGAAATGACAAAAGACGACGTAAGCGCTATACTGGAAGAATATCAATCGCGCTCACGGCGCTTCGGAGGGTAAATGCTACTACTGCTATCGATTTTGCTGGGCCTGGTTATCTTGACTGTCATCGTGGTGATTCACGAGCTGGGACATGCGCTCGTCGCCAAACGTAACGGCGTGGTAGTCGAGGAGTTCGGCATCGGCTTTCCGCCAGCCGCCAAGAAGTGGAAGGTCAAAAAGAGCATTCTCGGCGACAATGTCACGTACTCGCTCAACTGGCTGCCGCTCGGTGGCTTCGTCAAGCTGCAGGGCGAGCATGATGCCGATGGCAAGAAAGGCGACTACGGCGCTGCAACCTTCTGGCAAAAGACCAAGATACTGCTCGCCGGTGTGGTGATGAACTGGCTGACGGCCGCGGTACTGCTGACAGTACTGGCGCTCTTTGGCATTCCGCGTATCCTGCCAGAGCAGTTCACCGTGGCGAACGATACGCACTCGACAGACAAGGCAGTCCTAGTAAGTACAGTCGAAGCAAGCTCGCCAGCCGCCAAGGCGGGGCTGCAGCCAGGCGACGAGGTAGTGGCCATTGCCGGGCAAAAGTACGGTGAAGTCCAGACGGTCATCGACGCCATCAAAGCACGCCAAGGCGAGTCTGTCGAGGTAGAGTTCATCCGTAACGGCGAGACGAAGAAGGCGACTGCGCCGCTGCGCAGCGATGCGACCAAGAAGCCGGGTGAAGGCTACTTGGGCGCAGGGCTTGGCCAGCGCGAGAGCCTGCGTGCTACGTGGTCGGCCCCGATCGTCGGGGTAGGACTGACCGCACAAATGACTGGCATGACCTTTCAGGGCTTAGGCGATACGTTGGCACGCCTGGGGACCGGACTCATGCAAAAGATCAACCCCAGCGAGCAATCACAGAAGCAAGCCAATGAAAACCTCGCGCGCGCTGGCGACAGTGTCGCCGGGCCGGTAGGACTGCTGGGCAACATACTGCCGCGGCTTATCGAGGCAGGGCCGAACTACGTCGTCCTTATTGCAGCAGTCATTTCGCTGTCGCTGGCGGTCATCAATGTGCTGCCGATTCCGGCGCTCGACGGCGGCCGCTGGTTCCTCACGGCTGTGTACCGTGTGCTGCGCCGCCCGCTGACGGCCGAGCGCGAAGAGACGGTCAATGGCATCGGCTTCTTAGTACTAATGGCGCTCTTTGTGCTCATCACGGTAGCAGATGTCGGCAAAATCATCCAGTAGCTGGTGGCACCAGCAGGGCAGACGCCAAACAGGCACTATAGTCGGGTACTGCACATGGGTGGCGGTATGCTTCGTCGGGGTGCAGCTGCTCGTTGCGCTGCTATTTGTCCTCACGCAAGCGGCTGGCGTGCCGTACGGCAACTTTGGCGAAAATGCCGTCCTGCTCGTACTGCGGCTGGTGACACTAGTGCTGCTAGCTGCTGCCGTCGTGTATCTGCCGCAACTCTTGCGGCGTCCTCGTGTAACGACCCGCACCATTCTGGGGCTGAATCGACCTGTCCAGTGGCGGGATATCGGCGTGGGTGTACTGGGTGTGGTAGTGGCTTTTGTGGGGAGTATGATTGTCCTGATGTTGACGCAAGTATTCCTCAAGTGGATCAATGTCGCCGAGACGCAGGACCTGGGCCTAGCGACGATGCGCTCCAGCCTCGAATTGGGGCTGACATTTGTCACGCTCGTTGTCGTGGGGCCATTCATCGAAGAGCTGGTCTTTCGCGGCTACTTATACGGCTGGTTGCGCAAATGTGGAATCGGCTTTTGGCCAACGACGCTTGTCGTAAGTGCGCTATTTGGGCTGGTTCACTTGCAGTGGAACGTTGCGCTCGATGTCTTTGTGCTGAGTATTGTTATGTGCTATGCCCGCGAGAAGACGGGGAGCATATGGGCATCGGTTATCATCCATGCGCTCAAGAACGCCATAGCGTTTTATTTCGTGTTTGTGGTGGCCGCATAGCGATATTGACACAAAGCGAGCTGCTTGTTAAGCTAAGGTGACTGTCTATAGCATAGGGGGCCAGCCACAGAGGTAACGATACATAGCCCTGTTTAAGATGGAAAGAATGCGAGGAGATTATTATGAAAAAAGTATACCAATTGACAAGTGAAGGTCGCAAAGAGCTGGAAGCAGAGCTCGAGCAGCTCAAGGGCCGCCGCGGCGAAATCGCCGACAAAATCGCTGAAGCGCGCGACTATGGCGACCTAAGCGAAAATGCCGAGTACGATAGCGCTCGTGAAGAGCAGGGCATCGTTGAGACGCGTATCGCAGAAATCGAAGACATTCTGATGAATGCCGAAGCGATCAAGGCCACCCGCAGCAGCGCCGTGCGCCTCGGTAGCAAGGTGACACTCAAGAGCGGCACCAAAGAGGTAGTCTATACGATTGTCGGCCCTGTCGAAGCCAACCCACTTGAAGGCAAAATCAGCAACGAATCACCAATCGGCGAAGCGCTGATGGGCAAGAAAGTCGGCGAAGCAGCGACGATTACGACGCCTAAGGGCGAGATGACATACAAAGTAGAAGCTGTCGCTTAGGCGACTTTCTGCAGCTTTCCAGAGACTTCGGTAGCAAGCTCATCCATGGCTTGAAGGGCCGCTGACTGAGTTTCTGTCCGATCGTTGGCCGGGATTGTTTGGAGTAACCCTCTGAGGGAGGTTGCTAGTTCGGCTATTTGACTATTCAAGAACTCATCGGACGCGACTGGACGCTCGGTCGAACTGCGACTCGGCGGTATGTTAATGGAAGAGTAGTAGTGCTCAAGGGTAAGATTTGAATCGCCGTCATGTTCGCCCTTACTCGCATCGGCTCGGAATAGCTGAGCCTGAGGATCTGTATTGAAGCCCTCTGGGAGAATACGAGGCAGCGCGCTTTTGGCGAGACCTTGCAGGGTTGATGGTTCAATAGGGTTCGTTGCTTCACGGGTTGGTAGGGTATCAGCAGACATAGCGCGACGTGGAGTGTAAGGCTGACGGTTGCCGAATGACAGTATACTCATCTTTCTATTATAGCAAACTACTCGTGCTTTGTCAAGGAGGCACCGACAGAGGTGGGACAGATGTGCTACAGTGTGGCTATATGGCTACACTTCAAGACTACCGAGACGAACGACTGCGTAAACTTACCGAGCTAAAAGAGCTGGGCATTAACCCATACCCGGCTGATGCGCAGCGTACTCATACGGCGCGTGCGGTAGTCGAGAAGTATGACGAACTAGCGAGTCAAGAAGTGACGATAGCCGGACGTATCGAGTCTATTCGCAGCTTCGGCAAGCTGGCGTTTATCAAGCTGCGCGATGAAAGCGGCAGCGCACAGCTCTATCTGCAGAAGGATACCGTGACTGAGCTTGACGGCCCGCATGGTGTGCTCGGCATGAAGCAGCTCAAGCTGCTCGATACCGGCGACTTCATCCAGGCCACAGGCGAGATGACGACGACCCAGACGGGCGAGAAGTCAGTGGGCGTGCGCGAGCTGCGTCTGTTGGCCAAGGCGCTGCGACCGATGCCGGAGAAGCTCGAGAACAAAGAAGAGCGCTTCCGCCGGCGTTATGTCGATATGAACGTCAACCCCGAGGTGCGTCAGCGCTTTATCCGCCGTAGCAAGTTTTGGCAGGCGACGCGCGACTTCTTGAACGCTCGGGGATTTTATGAAGTGAACGTTCCGGTGCTTGAGCATACGACAGGAGGGGCCGATGCCAACCCATTCGTGACACATATGGATGCCTTGGACGACCAGCAGTTCTATCTGCGCATCAGCCACGAGCTGCCGCTTAAGCGCCTGCTGGGTGCCGGCTTCGAAAAGGTCTATGACCTAGGGCCGCGCTTTCGCAATGAGAACTACAGCGATGAGCATTTGCCGGAGCATGTCGCGATGGAATGGTACTGGGCATATGCCGACTGGGAGCAGGGCATCGCGTTTCAGGAAGAGATGTTCAAGTACATCCTGAAAGAGACGTTTGGGACGCTGCAATTCACGCTCGGTCGGTTCGAGGTGAACCTCGAGGGTGACTGGCCGCGCTGGGACTACGCTGAGACTATCAAGGAACGCTACGGCGTCGACCCATTCAACTGTACGCTCGACGAAGTGAAACAAGCGCTTGCCGACAATAAGCTTGAGGTCGAGCAGACTGAGAACAAGGCGCGCGGCATCGACAAGCTCTGGAAGAATATCCGCAAGGATGTCGCCGGGCCTATCTGGCTCGTCAATACACCAACCTTTATATCGCCACTAAGCAAGGTCAACCCCGATCGGCCCGAGACCACGCAGCGTGCGCAGGTAGTGATTGCTGGCTCGGAGCTGTGTAACCTGTTTAGCGAGCTCAATGACCCGATTGACCAGCTGAACCGCTTCGTCGAGCAACAGGCCATGCGCGATGCTGGTGATGATGAGGCGATGATGCTCGACATCGACTATGTCGAAATGCTTGAGTACGGTATGCCCCCAGCCTGTGGGCTAGGCTTTAGTGAGCGCGTATTTTGGATATTCGAAGGCGTGACCGCTCGTGAAGGCGTGCCGTTCCCGCAGTTGAAGAGTGAGATTGATGGGACGACCAAAGCATTGTATCCTAGCGTGAATTTGCATTAGGTTTTATTATTTTGCATTACTTTCATTGACTTTGCATTAGATTTTTGCTATAGTTAATGCATGACGACAGTTACCATTACATCACAGGGGCAGATAACGATACCAGCGAGTGTGCGCAAGGCTTGGGGAATCCAAGGGTCTCAAGAGCTGCAGGTAACGTTTGACTCGCGTCTTGAGCGTATGACGATTGAGAAACCGCTGACTATGGCAAACTTTCGAGCTATAGCAGATAGGCTGACGAAAAAAATTCCTAAAGGGGTCAAGCCGCTTGAGGCGGGCGAGATACATGAGTTTTATGAGCGCGAACGAACGAAGGAAATCGTGGCGCGTATGAAGGACTGTTAATGAATGGTTCGCTTGATACGAACGTGGTGTTGCGTCTTCTTGTGCAAGATATCCCAGAACAGACTCAGCAAGCCGTAGCACTTGTCGAGCGGGCTGCGCAGATGGCGGTAGCCGATGTAGTATTTGTCGAGTCGGCGCATGTACTGGAGCGGTATTATCGATTGAGTCGGCTTGATATTGATGAGCTGCTACGGTCATTTATGCAGCTTGAGGTTATCAACTGCAATCGTAGTATGCTGCGTCAGGCACTGGAATATTTCACTGCTCATCCCGCGCTCAGCTTCGAAGATTGCTGCCTGGCGGTGTATGCCGAGCTGGACGACGCGCAGCCGCTCTACACTTTCGACAAAAAGCTCGCCGCGCAGCTGCCGCAGGTTGAGCTGGTGTGCTAGCCGGCATATCTGATATACTAGACGAAATGGATATACTGCACGCGATACTCCTCGGAGTAGTAGAAGGAGTAACTGAGTTCTTGCCGGTGTCGAGCACTGGCCATTTGACGATCGCTGAAAAGCTCATGGGCTACCAAATTGATGCGCCCGAAATCACTGCTTTCACGGCGGTCATACAGATTGGGGCGATTGCGGCAGCGGTTATATATTTCTGGAAAGACATTGTTCGGATTGCGGTAGCGTGGTGCCGTGGACTCGGCGACGCGTCGCAGCGCGGACTTGACTACAAGTTCGGCTGGAGTGTTATCATCGGCTCGATACCTATTGTTATTGCCGCCCTTATCTTCAAAGACCAAGTCGAGACGGTGTTTCGCAGCTTGTGGTTTGTGGTTGGCGGCCTCATTCTCTGGAGTATCGTACTGTGGATTGCCGACAAGAAGGGCAAAGAGACCAAGCAGGAAAAGGACGTCACCTGGAAAGACACCCTGGTTATTGGCCTGACACAGTGTATTGCGCTCATTCCGGGCGTTAGCCGGTCGGGCGCGACGATATCGGCCGGGCTCCTACGCGGCATCGACCGGGTGACGGCGACGCGCTTGAGCTTTTTTCTGGGGATTCCGGCACTTAGTGCAGCGAGCATCTACGAAGGCGTGACTATGGCCGATGATATTGCGGCTGGCGTGGGCTGGATGCCGACGGTTATTGCCACGCTGGTGTCGTTTGTTGTAGGCTATATTTCTATTGCATGGTTGATTAAGTTTATCTCAAAGCATAGCTTCTCGCTCTTTATTTGGTATCGATTGGCTCTGGGAGGCATTATTGCGCTCCTTCTGCTGACCAATACTATCGCAGCGGTATAGACCGAACCGGTCAAAATGAGTATTATAAGCATATGAAAACCTCAATTTCCCAGTACACAGCAGGGGTGTGTGTCGTCGCGTTTGGCGCATTACTACTGCTCGACAAATTGCATATCACCGACAACGCGCTAGGGATGTGGTGGCCGCTGTTCCTTGTCGTTATTGGCGTGATGATGCTGGTGAGCGACCGGCGCAACTTGTGGGGAGCGGTGCTCATCGTAGGCGGCTTGCTGTTCCAGCTGCGCGCACTTGATATGCTGAGCGTCAACCCGTGGGAGTTCTTTTGGCCGGTCATTATTATACTGGTAGGATTGTCGATTATTATGAACCGCAGCCGCAGGCCTGAAGTAAGTGCTCGCCAGAGCGACGATGCATCGGCGATATTTGGCGGTGTCGACCTGATTAGTGCCTCCGAAGACTACCAGGGCGGCAATGCTACGGCAGTGCTGGGCGGCGTCAAAATCGATATGCGCAAAGCCATCATCAAGAAAGAGGCGACGCTGACGGTATTTGTACTGTGCGGCGGCATCGAGCTCATCGTTCCGGAAGGTGTAGTGGTCAAACCGCAGGCGACCTGTATACTTGGGGGTATCGAGAATAAATATCCGGCGACATCGGTCAAGAATGCGCCGGTCCTTTATGTTGCCGGTACGATTACCATGGGCGGCATTGAAATCAAGCACTAGGCCTACTACGAGACTACTTGCAAACCTCCAGCGTCTGTAGCTGGAGGTTTTGAAATAAATAGTATTGACAAAGCCTAGTACCTTGTATAGCATAGTACTATGACAAAAGAAGATGCAAGGAGTGAACATTACGCCGAACAGCTAGCGATACAGCTGCGCAAAGGGTTCTTGGCATACTGTGTGCTCAAGGTCTGCAGCCATGCGCCGATGTATACGAGCGATATCATCGCCAAGTTGCGCGCAGCAGAGCTAGTGGTAGTGGAAGGCACGATATATCCCTTACTAAGCCGACTGCAAAAGGATGGTCTATTGCAGCACGAATGGCAAGAGAGCGAGCAAGGACCGCCGCGCAAGTACTACAAGACGACGCAGCACGGCGACGATGTGATTGCCCATACTGCCCGGAAAATAACCGAGCTAAACGCTACGCTAAAGAAACTCTAGAAGGAGAAAAGCATGAAAGAAATTACCAGAATCCATCTTGCGAAAATCGCCTACGATATAGAGCTTGATGCCAAAAAGGACATACAAGCGTACATCGCAGCGCTCGAACGCTACGCCGATGACGCCGAACTCCTAAGCGATATCGAAATCCGCATTACCGAACTGCTCGGCGAGCGCGGGGTTGCGGCTGGCGGCGTCATTACCAAGGACGACGTCGGGGCAGTCCGCACGCAGCTGGGCGAGCCAAGCGACTTCGCGCCGGACGACACCGTGCCTGTGACACCCGATGAGTTGGATGGTCCAGCCAAACGGGTATATCGCGACACCGATAGCGCCCTCCTGGGCGGCGTGCTCGCTGGGTTTGCGCGCTTCTTTGGGATTGATCCGCTGTGGATGCGGCTAATCTTTATCGTGGTGTTAATCGCTTCGTTTGGTACGGCGCTTATCGTATACCTCATCCTTTGGCTGGTGGTCCCGCCGGCCCGGACTGCCGCCGAAAAGCTGCGCATGAGCGGCCAGCCAGTGACACTAGCATCGATTAAGCATCTGAACGAAGCCGAAGAATCTATCTCGCAGACGCCGGCGACAGTTCGCCGTATCCTTATCTACCTGGTGGGTATCGGCGCGACGGTCGGGGCGGTCGGAGCCATACTGGCGACGCTGCTCTTTGGCTTTGGTCTGCCATTTGGCACGATGCACAACTCGCCGTACGCTGACTTTATGCCGGGCGCATCGCCTATCATGACGGCGGCATATATCTTGTTCATCGTGAGCGGTGTATTGCTGGCGGCACTGTGCTCGCTGGTGGCCTATAGCGCCTTTGTCAGGCGGCTGAGCAAACGTGTCGGCGTGGCTATCATTGCTGTGGTGGCTGCAGGCATCATGACGGCGGGCGTCGGAGCAGGACTGGTGGTCTCGCACATGCAGACGCTGGCGCACGACGCGCAGGCTGCCATAAAGGTGCAGCAGGCCAACCTGCCGGATGTATTTGCTAAGGTCCGTACGCTTTCAGTCAGCAGTCAGAGCGAGTCGAATGTTGACGGCGATGCTGTCCGTGTCGACTATGTCGTCGCGCCTGGCGCGCCGCGCTATGTCCTTAGGGCGCCATTTGAGGCTCGACCCATCGTCACGGTAGAAGGCACGACGGCACGGATTGTCTTCAAGGCGCCGGACCAGAAGTGGGTACCCTTTGGCGGGCAAGCCCGACTGACAATATATGGGCCAATGCTTGAAGGTATCGCTACCGAGCAGGGGTACTTGCAGTATACGAGCGCCGAGAAAGGCCAAGCTGCATTGCAGGTTCGGACTCGGCCAGCCACTGGCATCACGACCTATGGATCCTATGAAGCGATGGAAGTTGCCGGCGGCGGCGATGCAGATGTCAGTATGAGCGCCGTTCGATCCCTGTCTATTGATGCGGAGGGCGGTGCGTCAAGAGTAACGGCCGGCGTGGTGCATGCGCTATCCGTCAAACAGCCTGACGTCTGTCCGGTGCAGTGGTCAAATGACGAGCAGCGCACTCGTGTAACCGTAAGAGATGTTTCGTCTGGCAAGATGACGTACAATGGTGCTATGAAACCTGCCGCAAGCCAGCATACTTCCTGCGGGGTGGTCGTTATTGGTGAAGGTGACGAAGAGTAGTATGACGACACGTGATATCATTCGCCGGGCGGGTAAGAACTTACGCCAGGCCAAGGCGAGAACGATTCTGACTAGCTTGGCGATAGGCGTGGGTGCCTTTACGATCGCTCTGGCGCTGGCAGCAGGTAATGGCGGCCGCAATTATACCGAAGAGATGGTCAGCACGAGCGGCGATATATACAGCCTGAGTGTCTACCCGAAGTTCGACCAGGCAAAGACTACTGACGAACTCCCGGAATACGGCGCAGCAAAAGACGAACCTGCACCAGCCGCAGAGGGCAAGCTGACGGCCAGCGACACGGCGAAACTGCAAAAGATTGATGGCGTCGAGTCAATTCAGCCGATGCTCTCTGTTGAGGGCGACTACGTTACTCGTGGCAATGGCTACAAAAAGCGTATTGCATCACTCTCCGTCAAGGTTGACCGTACTGCTATGAAGCTCGCGGCCGGCGCGCTCGACAACAATATGCTACACACTGGCGAAGCGATTGTCCCGGAAGGATTTCTCGAATCGCTTGGGTTCGCGGATGCTCAGGCGGCGATAGGGCAGACCATCATTGTGCACATTAGCAAGCAAGTCGCCGATGGTGCGCCTACAGCTGAGTCTCGCGATGTTCGGCTCAAGGTCGTGGCAGTTGATCGGCCGAGCGATACAGTGCTTTACTACCAAGAAGCTGTACGGATTTCTCCGCAAGATAGCCAAACGATGTATGAGTACCAGTATGGTGCCGAGGCAAGCCAGCAATACTACGGACTGACTGTACTCGTGAAGCAGGGCAGTGATGTCAAAGCTGTTCAGCAGGCCATCAAGGACGCAGGCTACGAAGTCTTCAGCCTCGAAGATATGCGCGAACAATTGATGACGATGATAAATGTCGCCCAGTGGGGTCTGGCAGGTTTTGGTGCTTTGGCAGTGCTGGCGTCGATATTCGGTATCATCAATACCCAATACATTAGCGTACTCGAACGCACACAGCAGATTGGCCTCATGAAGGCATTGGGTGCGCGCCGTCGAGATATCAGCCGGCTCTTTCGCTATGAAGCAGCCTGGATTGGGCTGCTGGGCGGCGGTATCGGCGTGGTGCTAGCATTCCTTGTGACGCTGCTCAACCCGGTCGTCACTAGCGTCCTGAAGCTCGAGGAAGGGACGCGGCTGCTTCAGATGGACTGGCTCTTTAGCGGCCTGCTTATTGTGGGGCTAATGGGTGTCGCGATAGTATCGGGCTATTTCCCGAGCCGCAAGGCAGCCCGGCTCGACCCCATAGAAGCCCTGCGCACCGAGTAGTATCACAGTAATGTATAATAGGAGACAGCTATGATTGAAGTAACCCATATCACCAAGACATACGGCAAGAAGCAAAATATATTCCGAGCACTGAGCGACGTCAGCCTCGCCATTCCGGAGGGCTCAAGCGTGGCCATCCTCGGCAAGTCGGGCAGCGGCAAAAGCACGCTGATGCACGCTATGAGCGGCCTCGACAGGCCTGAGGAAGGCGAAGTCATCATCGACGGCGAAAACATCCTAACCCTCAAGCCCAAGGCAGTCGACCGGTTTCGCGCCGAGAAAATCGGCTTTATCTTCCAGAGCTTTTTCGTGCAGGCAAACGAAAGCGTCTACGACAACGTCAGCCTGCCGCTCGAGATAGCCGAAGTACCATACAGCAAGCGCAAAGCCCGTATCGAGCGAGCACTCAAGTCGGTCGAGCTCAGCGACAAGCTAAAGAGCAAGGCGCGCAACCTCTCTGGCGGCCAAAAGCAGCGCCTCGCTATCGCGAGAGCTATCGTCAATGAGCCAAGCATCATCTTTGCCGACGAACCAACCGGCAACCTCGATAGCGTGACAGGCGACAAGGTCGAACAGCTGCTCTTTGGCTACAACCGCGACAAGGGTGTCACACTCATCATCGTGACGCACGACCCGGAGCTGGCTGCCAAGTGCGACATGTTGGTGAATATCAAGGACGGCAAAATCGAATCTATCAAGCAAAAGCCGGGTGCTAGGCCCAAGGCTCCCCGAAAGGCGGTACGTTCATGAGACTGACAGATACTATCAGGCGCGCCGGTCGGAGCTTGCGTCAAGCCAAGGCTCGCACGCTACTCACAAGCCTGGCTATCGGCGTCGGTGCCTTTACTATCACGCTGGCACTTGCCGCAGGCGAGGGTGGCCGGCAGTACGCCAACGAAATCATCACAAGCAACACCGATGTCCGCGAGCTCTACGTCCAGCCCAAAACGGCTGAAGGCGATATGGACCCCACCAAGCCGCGCGAGTATGTCGAAGGACCTGCGATGCAGTATGGCGGTGGTTTCTCCCAGAAGATGCTATCCGAAAAGGATATCGACAAGCTGAAAAAGCTCGACAACGTCAGCGAAGTAACGCCTGTCTACAATGCATCGGCACTGTACATCACGCGCGAGGGCCAGGCCAAATATCAGGCAGGCCTTGAGCCGCACAATAGTGCTATCAAGGACGAAGTCGTAGCGGGAGATACGAGCAACCTGAAGAACGATGAAGTTATCGTGCCATCGGCATTTGCCGAAGTGCTGGGATTGCCGCTCAACGACACCTCTCTTGGCAAAACTATCGACGTTGTCATGGAAAATACAACGACTGGCGAGCGCAAGACCTACAAGCTGAAGGTAGCTGCTGTTGTCAAAAGCTCTGTACTGTCGGCAGTTGGCAGCACGACGCTGCGAACCAGCCGCGACACTGTAGCAGATATGTACGCCTTCAGTATGAAGGGCACGCCGCTCGAAAATGCCTACATACAGGCGACAGTACTTGCCAAAGATGAGGCAAGTGTCGCGAGTCTAAAGCAAGCTATCGAAGACAAAGGGTTCATGGCGCTCACTGCCAAGGATATGATGGGCTTCTTGTTCCAGTTCATCAATGTCCTCATGGGCATCCTTGTTGGCTTCGGAGCACTCGCGGTTCTCACCTCGGTATTCGGCATCATCAATACCCAGTACATCAGCGTGCTTGAACGGACGCAGCAGATTGGCCTCATGAAGGCGCTCGGCATGCGTCGGCGCGACGTGGGGCGGCTATTCAAGCTCGAAGCAGCCTGGATTGGCTTCCTAGGCGGAGCGCTCGGCTCCGGTATGGCGCTACTCGCTGGTACGCTGGCCAACCCTTGGATATCTGATACGCTGTCGCTTGGCGACTCGCACCTCCTGATATTCCAACCGCTGTCATTTGTCATCGTCATCGGCGGCCTCATGCTGGTAGCAGTCGGGTCGGGCATCCTGCCGGCACGCAAGGCCTCCAAGCTCGACCCGATTGAAGCACTGCGGACCGAGTAGATTGACTTTTTAAATATTTTATGCTAGAGTAGTCATATGGCAATCGAAAAACCAACACCTAGTAGTCATGACTCTGAGGCCGACTCTGACAATCCAGTAGCCAGACGAGGTATCCTAGGAAAAATAGCCAATTGGTTATCTCGTCACGATCAAGAGCCTCCGAGTGTTACATTTACGGTAAGAATTGGTGGCCAAACACAGCTGGCTGAGCGACAAATATTATCTGCAAGAGAGAAAATTGAAGAATCGAGATTTCAGCCGACGGGTCCAGACGGGATAGTGATCGTTAGTCGCCCCAATGAAGCGTATGATAGCTCATACGTATTCCGCCTAATGCCCACAGCACAGGGCTTATCCTTACAATGCAGTAGGGCAACACCTAAGCTTGGTTCTGGTTTCGTCGTCTCTAATTCGCTAGAACCTATGGCTGACTTTTCGATGGCAATTGATGCTCAGGCCAAAGCCGAAGGTCATTTTGGATATGTTTTATTGCCTAAGGGTACCGAAATCGTCACCACGCGGATAGGTGAAATACCTGAGATAGAGGCAGCTGTAACACGAGCACAATCAGACCCTAAAATTGCATCCAAAATTGCATCAGCACAGCAATACTATCAGGCGATGATTGATGCAGCTACGAGTCGAGATAGATAGACCTCTTGTGCTTCCTTTGTTATACTCTAGAGTATGCTAGACATCCGCTACATCCGCGAACATACCGACAAAGTCCAAGAATCGACTCGCCAGAAGGGCTACGACGTTGACATTCAGCAGTTACTGAAGCTCGACGATAATCGCCGGGAGCTGCAGCAGCGCGTGGATGAGCTACGAGGGGCGCGCAACGCCAATGCTGCCAAGATGAAAGACGGCCGTCCTGAGCAAAGCCTCATCGACGAAGGCAAGCAAATCAAGGTAGAACTCGCCGAGCAGGAGGGCTATTTGACCAGTCTAGAAGCCGAATATGGCGCGCTACTAAAGCGCGTGCCAAATGTCATTATGGATGACGTACCGCTTGGCGGTGAAGAGGATTCGGTTGAAGTGAAGCGAGTGGGCGAGCAGCCGACTGGCGCAAAAGACCATGTCGACTTCGCCTCGGCGCGAGGGTGGCTGGATTTTGAACGTGGTGCCAAAGTGGCAGGTGCGAAGTTTTACTACTTGAAGGGCGATTTGGCGCTGCTCGAGAACGCTATTACGCAGTTCGCTATCGATTTTGTAATCAAAAAAGGATTTACGTATATGACCGTGCCTCACATGGTCAATAGCCGTATGGCTGAAGGTGCCGGGTTCGCGCCACGCGGTGACGCCGAGGGCAACGAGTACTTCATTGAGGGTGCGGATTTGACAATGATTGGCACTGCCGAAGCGCCGTTGACCGGCTATCACGCCGATGAAATTCTCGACGAGGCCGACTTGCCACTTCTGTATGCTGGCTATAGCCCTTGCTACCGGCATGAGGCGGGCGCCGCTGGCAAGCATACTCGCGGACTATTCCGTGTCCATCAGTTCAACAAACTGGAAATGTATGCTTTTACCTTGCCGGAGCAGTCAATCGAGATGCACGAGCGTATTTTGGCTATTGAAGAAGAGCTGTGGCAGGCAATCGGTATCCCATATCATGTCATCAACATCGCTGCAGGCGACCTCGGCGCACCAGCCGCGAAGAAATATGATATCGAGTACTGGTCGCCAGTCGACGAGAGCTACCGCGAGCTGACGAGTTGTAGTAACTGTACCGACTTCCAGGCGCGCAACCTCAATATTCGTGTCCGCCGCAAGGATGGCAAAGTAGAGGTACTCCATACGCTGAATGGCACTGCCGTAAGCCTGGCGCGCTCGCTCGTCGTCATTCTCGAAAACTTCCAGAACGAAGACGGCACATTGCGTGTCCCTGAAGTGCTGCGGCCGTACATGGGTGGTCGCGAAGTGCTATAATGAAAATATCAATGTAACACTTCGTCGCCTCAGAAATGACTAGCAAACTAGTCTTTCGCTCGGACTCCTAGTGTTATAATGACTTCATAGGAGGGCAGTATGACACTCACACAAGACGACAAGGTATGGATAAAAGGCGCAATCACCGAAGGTGTTGTCGACGCCTTGAACGAGATTGTATTGCCGCGGTTTGATGAACATGATAAGCGGTTTGACGAACACGACAGGCGGTTTGATGCGCTTGAGGCCGATGTTCGGGTACTTAAGGAGGATGTGCGAGTGCTGAAGGACGATGTTCGGATTCTCAAAGATGATATGACGCAGGTTAAATTTACGCTCGATAGGCTCGATGGTCGTGTCGAGGCGCTCGAAAATGACATTAAGGAACTTTACTTTATGCAAACCGGCCGAGAGAATATCTCGCTGACCGATCCTACATTTGCCAAGCTCCCTCTGGAGAAGAAGCTGCTCGTGTTTAACACTGAGCTTCTCGGCATGGCAAAACAAGCCGGTATTACGCTCCCTCGTTCGTAGGAGGCATGCTATAATAGAGACACCAACGGTAATCGGAAGGAGGATCACTACATGATCACACATATCGATATAACCGGAGTCGGTGCCTATGAGCTCGACGACTCGACGCGCAAATACGTCCGCAAAAAGGTTGGTACACTCGACCGCTTTGCGCCGCGTCATGCACGCAAATCCATGACCGCCGATGTCAAAATTGCCGAGGTCAACCGCGAGAAGGGCAATAAGTACGAGGTAGAAATCATCATTGATGTGCCTGGCAAGCGCGTTACTGCCAAGGATTCGACCCTCAACGCCCTCGCGGCAATTGACATCGTCGAGGCCAAGCTTGCAACGCAGCTGCGCCGCTACAAGGAAGAGCATTTGCCGCATGTAGGCAAGCGCAAACTCCTCGGTCGCTTCAAGCGTAGCTTCGCCCGCGAACAGCAAGCCGCCTAGGACGAGAGGGCAACCCCTACTTCTTCGTTATTACCCCTTTATCTCTCATGGATAAAGGGGTATACTATAAGGAGTATTTTTCAGTTTTTACGATGGACGAGAGGGTTTCGTATGGTAAGTAGACAGACAGCGCTGACAAAGGTATTTGGTGACCCGCAAAAGCGGGCGATAAAGAAGCTTCAGAAGAGAGTTGACCAGGTGAACGCCCTGGCCGACAAGTACAAAAAAATGACCAAACCGGAGCTGCGCAAGCAGACTGACGTGCTGCGTGACCGCCTGAAAAAGAAAGGCACGACACTCGATGACATCCTGCCTGATGCCTTCGCGTTGGTGCGTGAGATGGCCGATCGCGTCATTGGCGAGCGCCACTACGACGTACAGCTGATGGGTAGTATGGTGCTTCATGATGGTGACGTCGCCGAGCTCAAGACCGGTGAAGGCAAGACGCTCATGTCCACGCTGGCGGCGTATCTGAACGCGCTTGAGGGCAAAGGCGTGCACCTCGTCACTGTCAACGATTATCTGGCGCAGCGCGATGCTGGCTGGATGGGACAGATTTATGATGTGCTGGGCCTGAGTACCGGTGTGATTATCAACGAAGCGAGCTTCGTCTACGACGCCAAGTACGACAACGAAGCCCACGATGACCTCCGTATGAAAAAGCTACGTCCCGTGACGCGTAAAGAAGCCTATCAGGCCGACATTACCTACGGTACGAACAATGAATTCGGCTTCGACTACCTACGCGACAACATGGTCAACGAGGCTGAGCTGCTTCGTCAGCGCGAGCTGAACTTTGCCATCGTGGACGAGGTGGACTCTATCCTCATCGACGAAGCGCGGACGCCGCTTATCATCAGTGCGCCAGCTGCGGAGAACCCCGATAGCTACTACCAGTTTGCCAAAATCGCTGCCAAACTTGTCCCAGACGACTATGTCCTCGACGAAAAACGCCGCAGCGTCGCACTGACCGACGACGGTGTCGAAAAGGTCCAAAAGATGCTCGGCATCAAAAACCTCTACACGCCAGACTACGTCCGCAGTGTTTACCACCTCGACCAAGCCCTGCGCGCCCAGACGCTGTTCAAGCGCGACAAGGACTACGTGGTTACCAATGACGGCGAAGTGATTATTGTCGACGAGCATACCGGCCGCCTGAAGCAAGGCAACCGCTACAACGAAGGCCTGCACCAGGCTATCGAAGCCAAGGAAGGCGTGCCAGTCCTGCAGGAGAGTATGACGCTCGCGACCATCAGCTTCCAGAACTACTTCCGCCTCTACAAGAAGCTCAGCGGCATGACCGGTACGGCATTTACCGAGGCCGAGGAGTTCCAACAGATTTACGAGCTCGATGTCGTGGTCGTTCCACCGAACCGCAAAGTTGCGCGTATCGACCACCCAGACCTCATCTTCAAGACCGAGCGCGGCAAGCTCAAGGCCGTGGCCGAGGCTATCAAGGCCTATCACGCCGAAGGCCGGCCAGTGCTGGTAGGCTCCGGCTCGATTAGCAAGAACGAGCTTATCGCCGACTGGCTCGACAAGGAAGGCATCAAATACGAAATCCTGAACGCCAAAAACAACGAGCGCGAGGCTGCCATCATCGAAAAGGCGGGCGAAAAGGGTGCTATCACCCTCGCAACCAACATTGCTGGTCGTGGTACCGACATCAAGCTTGGCAAGGGCGTCAAGGAACTCGGCGGCCTGGTGGTTATCGGCAGCGAGCGCCATGAGTCGCGCCGCATCGACAACCAGCTGCGCGGTCGCGGCGGCCGCCAGGGCGACCCGGGCGATAGCCAGTTCTACGTAAGTACCGAGGATGACCTGATGCGCATCTTCCAGGGTGAGCGTATCGCCGCACTGATGGACCGTTTGGGTGTCGACGAAGATACGCCCATCCAGAACAAGGCAGTCTCCAAGACGCTCGAAGCCGCTCAGAAGCGTGTCGAAGGCTACAACTTCGATACTCGCAAGCAAGTTGTCCAATATGACAACGTCATCAACCGTCACCGCAAAGTGGTCTATACGATGCGCCGCAAGATTCTCGACGGCGGCAACATTAAGCCGGAAATCCAGCGCCTTATCGAGCACAAAGTGAGTGAACTCACGGTCCTGCCCTCAAAGAACAATCCCAAGATTGCCGATGAGTTCGAGGCGGTGTTCCCGCTGGCGCGCAAGAAGATTGACGCTTTCGCTGACATCAAGAAAGACAAGCAGCGTCACGACGATGCACTTGCTGCCGTACAAAAATTGTATGCAGCCAAAGAAAAGGATCTGGGCGAAGACATCATCCGCGCAGTCGAGCGCGAAGTCTACCTCCAGGTGCTCGACACACTCTGGATGCAGCACCTTGAGAACATGCAGCATCTGCGCGAAGGCATCCACTGGCGCAGCGTTGGTCAGCGCGACCCGCTCGTCGAATACCGCAGCGAATCACAGAAGCTCTTCGATAGCCTGCAGGCGACACTGACCGAGGAAGTGCTACGCGCTGTCTTCCATGTCCATAAGTCTGATGCTGTCGTCAAGGAATCGTCTGACGACGAGTATGATACTGAGCTGACGAAGCTTGCCGAAAACTCGGTCGAACGCGGTGTCAACGAAGTAACGGGCGGTGAGCTCAATCGCGACCAAGACTTTAGCGTCAAGAAGGGCGAGACTCAGGCCGAGGCCAATCGCAAGAAAAACGCCGCTCGCAAGGCCAAGAAAAAGCAACGCCAAAACCGCAAAAAGGGGCGCTAAATGAAGCATACCGTTCATGAGGTCAAGCTCAAAAACGGAGCGCGTGGCCTGCTTATCGACGTACCCGGCGCTACCGTGATGAGCTTTCAATTCCACTTCCGCGCTGGCAACCGCTACGTTGCGGGCAAGGATATTTACGAGACTGCGCACCTGATGGAGCACATGGCGTTTGGCGCCAACTCGCAGTACAAGTCCGAGCATGAATACGAAGCCGAATTCACCAAAAACGGCGCGTATCACAATGCCTGGACCAGTGATTTGGCGATGTGCTACGTGGCAGACTGCGCCGACTTCGAGTGGGACCGCATACTGGAGCTGCAGCGAATTGCTATCACTGAGCCGCGCTTCAACGCGAGCGAGCTCAAGGCCGAGAAGGGCAATGTCAAGAGCGAGCTGACCGGCTACCTCAACAACCACAACCGCGTGCTCTGGCCCAAGGTCCAGCAGCTGCTCGGCGAAGACATCTATAGCTACTGGCAGCGCCTCCAGACGATTCCGACCGTGAAGCTCAAGGACATCAAGGAACATCACGAGCGCACGCATACCAGCGATAACCTACGCTTCGTCATCGCGGGCAAGCTGGACGGCCGCAAAGCTCGCCTCAAGGAAATGCTTGATGCGTGGGAACTCCCGCGCGGCGAACGCTTCGACGTCCCGCGCGACCAATTGTCGAGTGCCGGTCCGGCGCTCATCCGCCGTAAGGAAGCATCCAATCTGACGTTTGGCTGGTCGCTTGTCCTGCCGCGTGCGCTGAGCGACGAGGAAGACGACGCTATGGGCTGCCTCAACCACTTGTTGACTGGTACGATGCACTCGCGTATCTATGGCGCGGCGCGCAAGAAGGGCTTGGCATACGGCGTCTTTAGCGATGTCAGCGTGGGCATTCACGACAGCAGCTGGGATTTCGGCGGACAGGTCAACCTCGAGACATCGGACGGACTATTTGATATCATCGTCCGCGAAATGCAAGCCGTGCGCGAAGGCCGCATCACTGATGACGAGCTAGAAGCCGCCAAGAGCTACGCGCTTGGCCGCCACCAAATGGGCGCACAAACCGTGTCGCAAATCAGCAACTTCTACTCCGGCCGCTACTTCTCGGACGACGTTGTGCGTGAATACGACCGTGCGCCGGGAGACATCCAAAACATCACCCTCGAGCGCATGATAGCCACCGCCCGCGAATTCTTGGCCCACGACGCTTGGGCACTCGCCGGCGTCAGCTGCGGCGAAAAGGAAGGCCTTGAGCGCCTCAACGGCAAACTAGCGACACTTTTCGAGCTGAGGCAATAGCCATGAAGGTCGTTATCGCAGGCTTCGGTGTAGAAGGCAAAGCAAGCTATGACTATTGGCGTGCCAAGGGCGATGAAGTAGCGATTGCGGACGAGCGGGCAGACCTGACTGATGCGCCAGCAGATGCCCGGCTGATTCTCGGCCCTGATGCGTTCGCGCAGCTCGGTGAGTTCGACCGCGTTATCCGTTCGCCAAGTGTGCGGCCGGACAAATTGCCGTATGGCGACAAGGTGTGGTCGGCAACCAACGAGTTTTTTGCTCAGTGTCCGGCGCCCATCATCGGCGTAACTGGCACTAAGGGCAAGGGCACAACGTGCAGCCTGATAACCTCGATACTACGCGCTGCAGGCAAGACAGTCCACTTGGTGGGCAACATCGGCCAGCCAGCACTTGCGGTACTGCCGAGTATCACTCCGGACGACATCGTGGTCTACGAACTCAGTAGCTTCCAGCTGTGGGATGTTAAAAAATCGCCGCACATCGCGGTCGTGCTCATGATAGAGCCGGACCATTTGGATGTGCACGCAAGCTTGGATGAATATTTGCAGGCAAAGTCGAATATACGTCGCTACCAATCATTGGCAGATTCCTGCGTGTACCATCCTACGAATCCATATTCCCATAAGATTGCTGCAACTGAGCTAGAGTGCCTCTTGAATGATGAACATTGTGTGAGTATGGATACCGCATATCGCTACGCGATTCCCAGTGAAAACCAGGTGTATATACGCGATGACAACTTCTGCATACAAGATAGAGTTATCTGTTCAGTCAATAACCTCAAGCTACCCGGCAAGCATAACATAGAAAATGCCTGTGCGGCTATTAGTGCCGTAGCTGAACTAGAGGAATGGCCGAAGGTTATTCGTGATGAGCATGTTGTCGAGGGGCTGCGCTCATTTGCTGGTTTGCCGCATCGACTGAAATTCGTTGCTGAAGTGGATGGTATTCACTATTACGACGATAGCATTGCGACCACACCCGGCAGTGCGATTGCAGCGCTAAAGGCGTTTGAGCAGCCTAAAGTCATTATCCTTGGCGGGTCAGACAAAGGCGCGGACTATACAGATGTCATCGAAGTATGCCGTGAGACGGAATCGCAGGTGCTTGCTATCGGCCAGACAGGCCTCGTCATCCGGGAACTCTGCGCCAAACTAGGCGTCGTATGCACTAGGGTTGACAGTGGTATGATGGAAGTCGTTCAGAAGGCCCACGAGCTGGCGCACGTCGGCGACGTCGTCATTCTCAGCCCAGCCAGCGCCAGCTTCGACCAGTACCGTAGCTATGCCGACCGTGGCGACCAGTTCATTGCAGCAGTTGAAGCGCTGCAATCTGTCTAGCTAGCGCGGATTGAGAGCTGCTATACTGGTAAGAGGATATGCAGCCATTACTAAAACGAGTTGAGACTTTGCAGCGAGATATTGCTGAGGCGTGGCAGCGGTTGCAGCTTGATGCCAAGCAAGAGGAGCTGGCGCGGATTGATGAGCAGCTGGCGGATAGCCAAGTGTGGCTGGTGCCGGAGCGGGCGCAGCTGCTGAGCAAGCAGTCGGCAGCGCTGCGCGGGCAGATTGACCCATGGCTGACGCTCCGCGGGCAGGCGCAGGATATCGACGAGCTGATGGCGCTGGGCGACGACTCGCTGCTGCCGGAGTTTGACGAGCAAGTGACCGCACTTGAGGTGCAGTATCAGGAACTGCGTAAGGCACTGCTATTTGATGGTGAGTATGACGACCACAATGCAATTCTCCGCATTACGGCCGGCGTCGGTGGTACGGATGCGCAGGATTGGGCGGAAATGCTCGAGCGCATGTACCTGCGCTGGGCAGAGAAGTCAGGGCTGGAGGCGAAGACAGTTGAGCGCTCGACCGGTGAAGAAGCAGGTATCAAGACAAGCGTTATTGAGGCGAGCGGGACGTATGCCTACGGCAAGCTGCGCAGCGAGCACGGCGTACATCGGCTGGTGCGGCTGAGCCCATTCAATAGTGACAATTTGCGCCAGACAAGCTTTGCACTCGTCGAAGTGCTGCCCGAAATCGACGCGCCCGACGAAATCAAGCTCGACGACAAGGACCTCAAGATAGATGTCTACCGCAGCGGCGGCCACGGCGGCCAAAGTGTCAATACGACTGACTCAGCCGTGCGTGTGACGCACCTGCCGACTGGCACAGTAGTGGCCATCCAGAATGAGCGCTCGCAGCTGCAAAACAAAGAAACGGCCCTGAAAATCCTCCGCAGCAAGCTCGCGCAGCTGCAACTGGAGCAGCACGCCGAACGCCTCACCGACCTGCAGGCGGGCGAGTCGGCCAGCTGGGGTGCGCAAATCCGCAACTACGTGCTTCATCCGTATACCATGGTCAAAGACACCCGCACCAAATATGAAGACCGCGATACCCAGGGTGTACTTGATGGCAAGCTGGATGCGTTTATGGAAGCCTATCTAGAACAGTAGTATTGCAGGGCAGACACTCGGCGACATGACATTGACATAATATCAGATATATGTAAAATATACATATGACAGAAGCAACACCTTGGAGCGCTTATCCCAATCAGGGGTCAGTCACGAGCGCCCCACTGAGACCATTGACTCCTGGGCATATTGACCACTTAGTCACACTTCGCAAGCAACAACACCCCAGTAAGCTAGGAAGACGTATTGTAAAGTTGGTGAAAATGGTTCCGCAACCCGAGGGTGGTATGCTTTTCTGGCCTACGGCCCGATCTAATATATCAGAGTTTCAAATTACGGTTAACACCTCTGGCATGGATAGGGGCGTTAACGTTATTGACACTCCTGAGCTAGTTAGGGTTGCAGAGCAAGTCGCGGGGCCACAAGAGGCGATGGCGCAGGGCGCTGTAGTACGCTGGCTAGGAAGAGCTAGTGGGCTGGACAGGGATATTGCTACTACTTTAGAGCAGCTCGTCGCTCGTTGTTCGGCTACTAGAGAAGGGAGTGAAGGGGTGTTTCTCGAGAACGATTCTATAGGGATACCACTACCCGATGATGCATCTGCGGAGGAGCTTATCTTGGATGTATTTCAGACGAGTAAGCTTCGCAAGAGGATGACGCTCGCAGGCTATCGCGCTACCGGTATAGCCGATGAGGACTATCTGATACTATTTGAGAGCGTTAGCAACAGCATAAAAAAGGCTGTGCTAACAACGCCCGACCCCTTGGCGACCTGGGGAGCTGTACGACCGGAGGCGAGGGAATTGTCGAGTATTACGCAGGGCTTGGGTAATACACATAAACTTGCATCGGCACTATTTGGATACAATGGACATCCTTTTACCTCTATGCGAGGGATTTTGCTTCAAATCGCAACGATCATCAAAAGCTACCAGCAGCTACAGTAAGCGGCCTGGGCGATGTTCTTTGGGTATTGAGCCAGGATGTCGTATAATGGTAACTAATGATTCTGTTAGATAGGGTAACGAAATCGTATGCGAAGGATAGTGGCAAGCCGGCTATCAACCGCGTGAGTCTTCATATCGAGCCAAAGGAGTTCGTGATACTTGTCGGTACGAGCGGGGCGGGCAAGTCGACGCTACTCAAGCTGCTTACTAGGGAAGAAAAGCCCACTAGCGGCAAAATCGTTGTGGGCGGCATCGACTACGACACGCTCAAGGACAAGCATATTCCGCTGCTGCGCCGCAAGATTGGCGTTGTTTTCCAGGATTTCAAGCTGCTGCCGCAACGGACGGTATTTGAAAATGTCGCTTTTGCGCTCGAAATCGTCGGTATGACCAACCGCGAAATTAAGAGTACGGTACCCAAAGTCATCGAGCTCGTAGGCCTGAAGGGCAAGGAAAAGCAGTTCCCGCACCAGCTCTCGGGCGGCGAGCGCCAGCGTGTGGCGATTGCAAGGGCGGTCGTGCGCCAGCCCAAAATCCTCATCGCCGACGAGCCCACCGGTAACCTCGACCCCAAGCACAGCTGGGACATCGTGCGCCTCCTCGAAAAGATTAATAAATACGGCACAACCGTGCTCCTCACTACGCACAACGTCGACATCGTCAACAAGCTCAAACGCCGTGTCATCACCATCGAACACGGCAAGATTACCAGCGACCAAGCCCAAGGGAGTTACCGGCAATGAGCAAGCAAAACACCAAGATTCTCCAGTCGCGCAAGCGCCACCGCCGCCAGTGGCTGACGTTTATCCGTATGGTGCGGTACGGCGTCAACAACTTTACGCGCAATGCCTGGCTGACGATCGCGGCCACGGCAGTGATGACGATTACGCTGCTCATCATCTTTATGACAGTCGCGGCGCAGAATATCCTGCAGAACTCTGTCGCGCAAATTAGCGAGAAGGTCGATATGTCGATCTACCTCACGACAGAGACGACGGCCGAACAGGCAGCGCCGATCATGGACGACCTCAGGAAGCTCTCCAATATCAAATCGGTAGAATTTATCAGCGCCGATGATGCGCGCGAGGACAGCGCCCAGCAAAACAAGCAGGACAGCGACGTCCTGAGCGCGATCAATGAGGCTATCAACAAGCTGCCGGCAACGATTCGTATCACGCTGCACAACATCAACGACACGAGTCAGCTCGATACATTTGTCAAAACGAACGAGCACCTCAAGCCATACTTGCACCCTGATCGTCCACCCACCTTTGCTGGCAAGCGGCGAGAGTCAATCGAAAAGATCGCCGGCTGGACCGAACTGGCTCAGCGCATTGGCCTGGTTATGAGCGCAGTTTTCGTGGTTATTTCGTCGCTTATCATCTTCAATACGATTCGTATGGCTATCTTTAGCCGCAAAGAAGAAATCCAAATGATGAAACTGGTCGGTGCCGACCGAAGCTTTATCCGCGGACCGTTCGTGGTTGAGGCGATCGTCTACGGCTTTATTGCGGCGATTATCGCGATTGTGATCGGTTACTTTATCCTGACTGGCCTGCGCGATGGCCTGCAGCCGGCGGGCGTTGATGTAAATGCTACAATATCGCTATTAGTCTACTATGGTGGGTTCGTGGTTCTGGGAATGGTCGTACTCGGAACAATCATCGGCACGATATCGTCGCTGCTTGCCACGCGGCGCTACCTAAAAATCTAAGCAAGCTGCTTGACATAGCCATAAGCACTATGCTACAGTACTCTACATGAAGCTCCGGTCCACCACGCCAGTTTCAAAAAGGTTCGCGACAAAAGCACTCACTGTCGTAACTGCTGGCGTCATCGCTCTTACCGGATCAATCTATGTCTATCAATCCCGCTCAGCCTATGCTGACAGCTATGATGACAAAATAGCGGCTATCAACCGCCAAATCTCTGCCTACAACACCGAAACCGAGCGTTTGGCACGCGAAGCCGATAGCCTGCAGAAGCAACTGGCCGTACTTGCCAACCAAAAGGCGACCATTCAGGCGCATATCGACTCCAACCAAGCCAAATACGATAAGCTGCAGCAGGAAATCGCCGATACCGAGCGAAAGATCGCCATCAACCGCGACGCGCTTGGCGAAACGCTTGCCGATATGTACGTCGACGACACTATTACGCCGCTCGAAATGCTGGCGAGCAGCAATACTATATCGGACTTCATCGACAAGCAAGAGCAGCGAGCAACGATTCGCGACAACCTGTCGCACACCATCGACGAGATCAAGACGCTAAAGGCCAAGCTGGAAAACGACAAGAAAGATGTCGAAAAACTCCTTGAAGACCAAAAAGCTCAGCGAAGCATCCTCGTCAACAAAGAGAGCGAGCGCCAAACGTTGCTTGCGCAAACCAAGGGCAGTGAAGCCGAGTACCGCAAGCTGATCGACCGCAAGAAGAACCAAATCGACGAGATCAAGCGCGAGCAGGCCGCAGTTGCAGCTGCAATTGCCGGTGGTGCCAATGGTGCGAGCGGCGGCAGTGCCAGCAACCTTGCCGGCTATCCGTTCTATCCCAACGGCTGTAGCTTCACCAACGATGGCTATGGCTACTACCGCTGCCAGTGCGTCTCGTATGTTGCATACCGCTTGGCAGCCAACCCGAACAACCGCGGTTTTGCCGGACTGGGCAACGCCGACAACTGGTGGAACTACGGCAAGACCATTAGCAAGAATAACGTACGCTCAGGCGATGTCGTTGTCTGGCTGAACGGTCCATACGGCCATGTCATGTATGTCGAGTCAGTCTCGGGCGGAACGATTTACTTCACGGACTTCAATGGCTTCGGCGGTGCACTCAGCCCAGGGCAGGGCACCATTAGCACAGCATCGGCCACCTCGTACCCGATGAAGGTCATCCGCTTTAACTAAGTTGTCAAAAAAACTCCTTGATTGTACCGCGCTTATCCGTAAAGTGCGGTACAATCATAAGTAGTATATGCAACCCAACACTCCTCATACTCCGCAACCGCAGCCGTCGTTGCCTGTCAGGCCAGCCATGAGCCGTACGCGTGTCGTCCTCCTTGTGGTGGTCGTCGCAGTGATTAGCTTCATACTAGGCACGCGTTCGTATGAGTTTGCTGGCTGGTTCGGCCAGACTGCCTCGTCCGATACGGTAAATATTGCCAAGCTGCAGGAAACGTACCGGCTGCTTAAGGCCAACTTCGATGGCGAGCTCGACGGTACCAAGCTAAGTGATGGCGCTGCTGCCGGTATGGTAGCAGCCGCTGGCGATCCGCATACGACGTACCTGACGGCAGCGCAAGCGGCTGAGTTCGACAGCCAGCTGCGCGGCGAATTTAGCGGTATCGGTGCCGAAATAGGTGTGCGCGGCGACCAGCCGACCATCTTGCGGCTGCTCAAGGACTCGCCAGCAGAAAAGTCTGGGCTGAAGGTAGGCGATGTGTTTGTCAGTGTCGAGGGCAAGCTCACCAACAAGGCCGATGCTTCGACGGTAGCTGACTTGATCCGCGGCCAGGCAGGCACCAACGTCAAGCTCACGGTGCGTCGCGACAAAGCCACGCATGATTTCACGATTACGCGCGCTACCGTCACCGACTCGAGCGTTAGCAGTGAAGTACGCGGCGATATCGGCGTACTCAAGATCCGCCGCTTCGACAGCGATACTGGCACGCTGGCGCGCCGAGCTGCTGAAGACATGAAAGACAAAGGTGTCAAAGGTATTATACTCGACCTGCGCGACAACCCTGGCGGCTACCTTGAGCAGTCGCGCGATGTAGCAGGGCTGTGGCTTGACCACAAGCTCGTCGTTAGCGAGCGCCGCGATGGCAAACAGACAGCCGCGTTGGATTCGACAGGGCTTCCGCTGCTCGCAGGGGTGAAAACAATCGTTCTTATCAACAACGGCAGCGCAAGTGCCAGTGAAATCGTTGCCGGTGCGCTCAAGGACCACAAAGTTGCGACGCTTGTCGGCGAGACCACCTACGGCAAGGGAACGGTCCAACAAGTACTCAACCTCTCGGGTGGCGCTCAACTGAAGGTGACGGTGGCCCATTGGTACACTCCAGATGGCGTCAATATCACCAAAAAAGGCATCGCCCCAGACCAAACAGTCGAACTAACGCTTGACGACCTCAATGCTGGGCGCGATCCGCAGCTCGACAGCGCGCTAAAGCAGTTCTAAACGGCTTGTGCTTTTGGGAAGAGTGGCGTAAGATAAGGGTAAGTATGGACGTAAACGGAATAAAAAAGAAGATTCTCCTTGTCGAAGACGATACTTCGCTCTCGGCCGTATACCGTTCGCGCCTTGAGCTAGAGGGCTTCGACATCAGCGAAGTGCACAATGGCGAAGACGCGCTGAGCGCTGCTATCGACTACAAGCCCGACCTCATACTGCTCGATGCCATGATGCCAAAGATCAGCGGCTTCGACGTACTCGACATTCTGCGCAATACCCCCGAGACCGGCAACATCCGCGTCATCATGCTGACAGCGCTTAGCCAGCCCAAGGACAAAGAGCGTGCCGAGACCCTCGGCGTCGATGAATATCTCGTGAAGTCCCAAGTCGTTATTGGCGATGTGGTAGAGCGGATCAAGCACCATCTTGGCGTTCGCTCGTAGGTAAAACGAAAAAAGTATTGTATACTATGCACATATGAGGCATGACAGAGGTAATGAGTCTAATCCGTTATGGACAGTTGAAGATGTGTCAGATGATGGCGAGGATACCCCGCGGCCGGTCTTTGTGAGGACTCGTCCGACTCCCGAGCATCCCGAGGGCGAAATTGAGGCTGATTGGTGGGTGACGGGTCAAACGACAAACAAGGGCACCCCATGCTACGTTATCGCAAAGCGTGTTGATAGCCAGGGTGTGCGGTTTGAAGTGGTCCCAGCCACTGAACTGGAAGCGCTGCAGGAGCAAATATGGACCGAGTGTCGCAATAATGCACAGATGGCAGGGCATATGGCGATTGGTTCACTTATCGTAGCAGATATCGGACATCAACTGCCCGTAACATTTGGGGGCAAAACAGACGATCGACCCGCGAGTCAGCCCGAACTGGAGGTTGCAGCTGTAGCCGTAGACCAGCTCCGCAAAAGCGTGGCAGCTGACCATCTGGAACAGATCGCCGGGAGTTATCTACACTTGATTGAAGCGGGTGAGTATGACTTCCTAGCTATTGCGAATGCAGCAGTAGATGCTTTCGATGGCCTGCAACGAGAATATCCGCTTTCAGTAGATGAGGCAGCGCAGCTTGCGGAGTGTATACGCCTACTGCGCAGGATGAATGAAGCTGCCTGGATGCCGGCAGCTACTCACGAGAGGGAGTGTATGAAAGTAAAGGCGCTATTGCAGAGCCTACTTAAGCAAAAATAGCTTTAAGACAGTAAGCATATACATATTGACTTTTTGGCAATTATTTGCTATATTATATACAGTAAAGAAAGAAATAAACAGGATATGTCTTCAGAAAAGCAGCTATCTTATCGTCATCTCCAAGATCAGTATCAACCTGATCAGTATTCGACTGTGCTGACGGGCCGCAGAGGCGGTACAATTGAAACTGCTTATTATGCAGGCGAAGACAACGGCACGTATTATGTAGCCTTGATGGACCACAAGGATAGGAAAAAAATAGTAGGATACCGAACGATTACCCCGGAGGCCCTAAGCGATGAAGGTCAGGCTCGACTGGCAGAGTTATTGGCAAGCGACCTTGAGCCAACTCCTGAGCGTTTAGAACGGAAGCGCGCATGGGCCGAGGCAGCTGGCGATCATGTTGTAGGGGTGGTCTTTGGTGAGCCTCCCTTTGAGCAAGTTGCTGTGTCATCACCTGAGATGGAGACAGAGGTCATACTCAAGCAAGAGAATATTGAACGATCTATCCGAGAGCTTGATCGCGTACTTGGTGGCAGGCTTGGTTTTGTGCTGCGTGGGATTGGTAGTACCGAGGCAATTCGTGCTAAACTGGATCCAAATACGGGTGATCCAAACTTCCGTGCCGAAGTTGAGGCGGAGTTACGCCGCGGGATTGATGAGCTTGGCGGCTCCCTGAAGCTACCCGAACGGGTGCAAAAAATGGTCTGAATGACAAAAAGGCTATTCCGAGCTATCGGTTTGGCTATGATGAGTCGAAGTATCCGCCGCGTAACTATGCAGCAAAGCTAGCTCTCGCCATGCTCGACGGAACATTTGATGGTGATCCCCGTAAGCTAGATAATCCTGATTTGCCGGCCAATGACCCACGTAATGGTCAGCACCGCCAGGCAGCTCTGATGGTGCTGGATGTGTATGCGGCTGAGAAGCAAGCACAAGCAGCACGCGAGACGGTCTCTGACTCAAGTGAAGCATGGCAGAAGCTGCGCGGCGAGGTAGAGAAGTTGAAGTCGCAGGTTAATATGTCTGAGCTCGAAATGGCTGCTCAGCAACTCGTCATACCGGACGATGCCAGGCAACTCGTACAGGCAATCGATACGACCGCAGAAACTATTACTGACTTGCGACGGCATATCGCGAGTGCTCAGCTAACTGATCCGGCTGAAGTTGGCCGTCGCGAGCAGCGGGATGGTGATTTACGACGAATTATCGCCGCTTTGCAGGCTGCACAGGTTGCTGCGCAGCAACTTTTAAGAGGCGTGGCCTCGTCCCAAGCGCTTCACGATGAGTTATATGGTGCTCTGCGGCAAGCCTCTCGTCAATTTAACGAGTGGCGTGTATAGTCTTATCGCAAAGAAAAAGATTCGCTACTACTATACTGGCGAATCTTTTCTTTGCAAAATTTACTACCTACTCAACAACAACTTGCGTGCGTGGGTGAGTACGGCCGGTGAATGAGCCTTTTTTCACCTTTTTGAAGCCAACGATGCCGTCGACGGCAGCGTGGATGGTGAAGTTTTTGCTGATGTAGGTGCCGGGGCCGGCTATCTTGGTGCTGCCTGTCTGGCGCACGAGAACTTGGCCTGCAGTGACCTTCTGGCCACCAAAGCGCTTGACGCCGAGACGCGCACCTGCATTGTTGTGGATGTTTTTGCTCGATCCACCTGCTTTGACGTGTGACATGGATAACTCCTTAAGTTTTTATCAACAATCCGTACTATTTTACACCTTTGGTGGGGGTGATGTCAAGATACAAAAGCAGTACAAACATAAGGAAATTGACAAAAGTACCAAAAAGTATTGACAAATGAAGAGAGAGAGAGAGAGTACCATAGGAAGCATAAACACAATAACATTGCTTATTACGCAAGGATATATTTATGCCAATCCAACCAGACACACTCAACACCATCCCCTCGTATGATGCTGCACACAGCGGAGAACCTGATTTTTTCGGCCTGCCAGATACACATGCAACGCATCGTGGTGATAAGCCGACTATTGCGGATACTCATTTCGATCTGCCAGCCGATGAAACCATCTCTGATGATGGCCATGAACCTCGGCTCGCAGCGATAGCGGGTAATGGTACGAGCTACGCGCAGTCGTGGGGCGTGACCGCTGAGCGTACGGATAGGCCATGGGAGCAGCGAGTTGAGCCAGCGTCAGACGATGGCGACGACCCTCAGGATTCGGCTGAAGCGACAGCGCAGGAGGCCATGCCAGAAGAGGGCAAAGCACCGCAGTGGGATAACTACTATGACCCTAAAGCAGTGGCATCTACCGAGCTGGTGCCGGTGAGTGACGGTGAGATTGTCGAGGCTCCTCGAGAGCTACAGGTTGACTTGCTGAATCCAGAAGAAATGCGCCGTGTAATCATGAGATTGGGAATTGGGGGTATAGAAGCTGCGGCGTTACTGCCAGCACTACAAGAAGCGGTGAGTGCGCGGGCGGGGGTAGAGAAGGGGCTATCTCGAGAGATTGAGAAAGGGGACATGAGGTTTTGGATTGTATGGCAAAGAAAGATCGAAGCCGCTGATGCGCAAGTTCAGAGGCTAAAATCTGAGATAGCAAACTTGCTCGAGCAGGCAGAAGAGCTTCGTTAAGCTACGAGGCGCTAATCTAAGCAGGCTACACCTTCTCTAGCAGTAATAGCTCGCGGGCGACCACTTGGCCTTCGCGGTAGTAGAGAAGTTGTTCGGGGCGGACGTGCTGGAGGTCGATGCGGCGGTAGCCGAGCTGGTCGAGGCGGTCGATAAGCGGCAGGTGAGTGAAATAGCCGGTGCCGTCGGCCCAAGCGGGCACGGCGATGACGAGCGGTGTGCCGGGTGCGAGTTGGCGGCCGATGTTGGCGAGGAAGGTGCTGATGATGTGGTCGCAGTTGCCGCGGACTTCGGTGAGCTTCGCGGGTGAGGGCGGTGCGCTGAAAGGCTGGCCGAGGTAGGTTTCGCAGACGACGGCATCGATGGGTGGTTGCCAGGTGTAGTTCATAGCATCGCCTTGCTTGATGGTGAAGGAGGTGCCCTCTACCGGGAATTTGGTGCTGAGCCAGGCGAGGTTGCGCTGCGAGTAGTCGACCATTTTGTCGGAGAGGTCGGTACCGTAGGCGTTGTAGCCGAGGAGCCTAGCTTCTTGGAGGACGACGCCGGTGCCGCAGAAAGGGTCCAAAATTGTAGGAGGGGCCAGCCCCTCCGCTTCGTCGTGAAGTGAATTCACGACTTCAGCTCCTCCCCCTAAAGCTCGAGCGGAGCTCTCGTATGATTTTGGCCGAGGAGACGCGATTCTGGATAAGTTTACCATCATGCGGGCGAGCTTGGGTGGGAGCATGCCGACGAAGGCGTCGGTCTTTGGGCGGGCTTGGTCGCGGGCGGCGAGGGCGGTGATGTTTTGAGCACCGACGCTTTCGGCGATGATGATGCGGCCGCTGGCGCCGCGTACGACGAGCAGTTCGATGCGGTGCGGGTTCAGGCCGAGCTTGTTGTGGTGGCTGGTGGCGGTGCTAAGAGCAATGTCTTGGTTGGGAATGAGGCGTACGCTGACGTTGTGGGCGCGAAGCTTTTTCTTGAGGATGATGCCGGTGCCTTGGACATCGCGTGTTGTGACGTCTAGGCCGTAGGCGCTGATGCCGAGGGTGAGTTTGTGCTCGGCGGCCTGCCAGGCGTTCAGGTAGTGTTCGACGATTGCCACGCTGATGCGGCGCCAGTTGCCACCGGGAAGCTCCAGCACTACGCGACCGGCCTTGAGGCTGCCGCCGAGCCGGGCGAAGTTGAAGTCGGGACTGTCGATACGCGCGCTTGTCTGGCCAAACCAACTGACAGCAGGGGAGCCATAGAGCCGCTCCAGCTCGGCGACGCCGAGCGCCGGTTGTCTGCCGAGTATCGCGATATGCATATATACAGTATACTAGATGTGCATGAAGTTGTCTGTACGCACTTGGCTGAGTATTGCTACCGTTACGCTTATCGTACTGTTGCTGTATTTTACGCGCCATGAATTGGTGCATGCATGGACGCTGCTGAGGGACGTGAACTGGTGGATATTGTCGCTGTTTATTCCGGTTGTCCTGCTCAACTACTATTCGGCAGGAGAGATGATATTTTCCTATCTGCGCGGTAAGAAGCTGATTGAGCATGTGTCTGGCCTGGAGCAAACGCGTATGTCGCTCGAGATGAACTTCGTCAACCATGCGCTGCCAAGCGGCGGGGCGAGCGGCGTGTCGTATATGACCTGGCGGCTAGGCAAGCTTGGCGTGCCAGCGAGCCGAGCGATTATGGCGCAGGCAGTGCGGTTTGTAGTGGGGTTTGCGGCGTTCACGCTGCTGCTGGTGATTGCGGTGCTGATAGTGACAATCGACAACGGCGTCAATCGTTCGACGATCTTGCTGAGCTCGATGATGGTGGGCGGCATGGTGAGTATTACTGTGGTGGGCATGTACCTTCTCAAGGATATTCGGCGGGTGCGCCGGGCGAGTGCATGGATTGCCAGAGCAGTAAACACCGTGGTGCGCAAAGTGACATTTGGGAAGAGGCAATCGGTAGTGACGCCGGAATCAACCGAAACGTTCTTGACTGACATGCATAATGACTATGTCGAGCTACGCCGGGACCGCCGAGTACTGGTGCGGCCGCTTGTTTGGGCCGTGATATTTACTTGTACGGATGTGGCGATGTTTTTTGTGGCGTTTTGGGCGCTTGGGACGATCGTCAACCCGGCACCGATCTTGATTGCGTACGGTCTGGCGACGATTGCGGGGTTTGCGGTGATTACGCCTGGCGGAAGCGGCGCGTACGAGGCGCTAATGGTAGGGTCATTGGTAGTATCGGGCGTCACGCAGGGCGTGGCGATTGCCGGCGTAGTGCTCGCCCGCGTACTGATACTGATGGTAATACTGGTGATTGGGTATGTGTTTTATCAGCATGCATTAATAAGGTACGGCAAGCGTGAACAGTCCGACATTCGGCGTCAGTGATTTTCTGGCGAGCATCAACCAAACGCTGGAGTACGCGTACCCGGTCGTTGCTGTTGTGGGCGAGGTGGCGAGCTTTAAGGTAAATCAAGGCAAATACGTGTTCTTTGACCTCAAAGATGAGTCGGGGTCTGTCGGGTGCTTCATGACGGTGTGGCAGCTGCGCACGCCTATCGAGGACGGCATGAAAATCGTGGTAAGCGCAAACCCCAAAGTGACGCCGTGGGGTAAATTCAGTCTGACAGTACAGTCCCTCCGGCCAGTGGGCGAGGGTGCACTCAAGAAGAGCTTCGAGCTGTTGAAGCAGAAGCTCGAAGGCGAGGGGTTGTTCGACCCGGCGCGTAAACGCACCCTTCCAAGCATGCCGCGGCGTGTGGCGGTTATCAGTAGTACGCAGGCGGCGGGGTATGCGGACTTTATAAAGATTCTCGATGAGCGCTGGGGTGGGCTGGACGTCGAAGTGGCTCATACGCAGGTGCAGGGCGACGGTGCAGCCGACCAGATGATTCGGGCGTTGCGGTACTTCAACGAGCAGGCGGAGCTGGCCGATGTGCTAGTGATGATTCGCGGTGGCGGCAGCGCCGATGATTTGGCCGTCTATAACGACGAGCAATTGGTGCGCGAAATCGCGGCCAGCCGTATCCCCACACTGGTTGGGGTGGGGCATGAAGTCGACGTTAGCCTGGCCGACATGGCAGCTGATGTACGGGCGGCCACGCCAAGTAATGCTGCGCAGCTACTCGTACCTGACCGCCGCGAGATCATTGCCAGCGTATGGGAGCAGGTACGCTCTATGGCTACCCAGAGCGAGCGAATACTCACGCAGTATATCAGTGAAGACAATCAGCGCTTGGCGCGAGCACTTGAACAGATGGCCGACGGTGCCGATCGGCAGCTCCAGTTGCTGCAGCATATGAGCGCCACACTACGGGCATACGACCCGCGTGCGGTCCTGGAGCGCGGCTACAGCTTGCTGCGCGGGGATGTGCGCATTGGAAATGCAATTGCGATCGAGACGGCAACACAACTAATACAAGCGGAGGTAACACATGTCGACCAAAAATAACCCAACTATCGCTGAAAAACGTGCCGAGCTGAGCAAGCTGCTGGCGTGGTTTGAGGGCGAAGACTTCGCTGTCGAAGAGGCGATCGAAAAGTTCGAAACGGCCGAACAGCTAGCGCGCGATATCGAAACCGAACTTATGGAGTATAAAAACAACATCATTGTCCTTAAGAAGCGCTTCGACCAGGCGGAGTAGACGGCGATGATTGAGCTGTGGATCGTCTGCATACTGATCGCTGCATTTGGCGGCGTCGCGCTGGTGGGCGCGCCGTATGTGCCGAGCCTCAAGCGCGATATCAAGCGAGCTTTCGATGACCTTTACGCACTTGGGCCAGATGACGTGTTGGTCGACATGGGCTGCGGCGATGGCGTGGTGCTACGCGAGGCAGCCCGTCGTGAAGCGAGGGCGGTAGGGTATGAGCTAAATCCCTTTATGACGCTGGTAGCAAAGGTACTTTGCCGGCGATTTGCCGAGGTGCGGGTCGTCCAGGCGAACTTTTGGCGGGTTGAGGTGCCGGACGATACGACGATTATCTATACATTTGGCGACTCGCGCGATATCGAGCGTATGGCTCGCTGGGTCGAAGCTCAGGCGACGAGGCTGGGCCGGCCGCTGTACTTTATGAGCTATGGATTCCGACTTAGTTCGCATCGGCCGATGCGCGAGTCGGGGGCGCACATACTCTACTGTATTACGCCTTTACAGCCAGAGAAACCACAAGTATAATCAAGACTAGTATGAGCAAATCTACCTTACGTGAGCGCGGCGCTGTGCATATAAGTACGATCATTGTCATCGTCCTGACCGTGCTGTTTGTGGCTGCAAGCGGTGCGGCAGTCTGGGCATACCTGCAGTACCAAGAGCAAAAGACCGATGTCGACGGCAAGGTGAACCTTGCCGTTGCCAAAGCGCGCAAAGAACAGGCAGAGGCTGACGAGGCAAAGTTTAATGAGCGCGAGAAAGAGCCGAATCGCCAGTTTGTCGGACCGAGCGATTATGGCCGTGTGACGTTTATGTACCCCAAGACGTGGAGTGTATATGAGGCGCAGGATGCTTCGCGCGGCGGCGATTACCAGGCGTATTTGAATCCTGTACTTGTGCCGCAACAGTCATCGAACCGCCAATATGCTCTACGAGTGAGTATTGTAAGTCAGGATTACGATGTAGTGCTTTCGCAGTATCGCTCGCTGGTGACGGTAGGCAGCCTGAAGTCGACTGGATTTACGGTCGGAGACTTTACTGGTACACGGCTCGACGGCAAGTTCAGCAACGATGTGCGCGGCGCAGCAGTAATATTCAAGATTCGCGACAAGACACTGACGATACGGACTGACTCCAATACGTTCATGGATGATTTTAATACGATTATTAAGACGATAGAATTCAATAAGTAAGAGCTTGCATACACCTGGCATAAAGCCTGTCTGTGCTAATTCCTCACCACCGTGTCCCACTAAAGAATCTTGAGGTAAACCTCAGGAATCTTTAGATGGGACAGCGAAGATTGTCAGTGGTTCAGAATTAGTACAGACAGGCTTTATGCCTGCTTCGCCTGTCGGAGCCATGCTATACTAAGTGCAGATATGAGCGAGGGGTTTCGTCGAGACGGAGTAGGGGGCGAATCTGAGCTGTTTGCTATGCCAGATATCCTGGCCGTGGCGCACGAACTGAAAAGTCCCTTGGCATCGGTACGTCAGATGGCCATGGTACTCGAGTCGGGCACGCTGAGTCGTACCGAGGCTGCGCTATACGCGCGGCGCATCGAGCTGACGAGCGAGCGTGCGCTGCGGCTTGTGAGCGATATGACCAGAGCGCGCCGTCTCGATGATGCCCTCTTTGCCTGCGAGCCGGTCAATGCACTTGCGCTCTGCGACGATGTCGCGCACGAGTTGCAGGCATTGTATGAGGCACGCGGTCGCCGCCTTGAGCTGCGCCGCCAGCGCCAAGCACCGCTCGCGGTAGCCAACCGCGAACTGTTGCGGCGGATCCTGATTAACTTTGCCGACAATGCGCTTCACTACGCACCCGAGAGCGGGCGTGTATGTTTCGACGTGCAGGCGTCGCGTACGGGCGAGCGCATCCGTATCGGTGTACGTGACTATGGCCCTGGTGTCAGCCGCGATGTCTGGCGGCGCTTGGCTGGGCAAGCACCGAGTGCGGTGAACCGCCGCCCCGAGAGCAGCGGCTTGGGGCTGTATCTTTCTAAGCAGTTTGCCGCGGCTATGGGCGCGGAAGTGGGGGTGACAAGGCACCGGGACGGCGCATCGTTTTATGTAGACCTTATGGGTTCGGCCCAGATGAGCCTACTATGAAACGGCGCGTGCTTGTCATCGAAGATGATGCATGGCAGGCTGAAATGATTGTGCGGCAGCTGGCAGGGGAATGTAGTGTCGATGTAGCGAGCGACGCACTTGCGGCATTTGACTGTATCGATGCAGCACCGCCGCAGGCGATTATCCTTGATATGATGCTGCCCGGACCAAATGGCGTGGCGTTTTTGCATGAGCTACGTTCGCATACAAACCTTGCCGATGTACCGGTAATCGTATGCTCGACGCGGACGGCGCAGCTGGCAACCCTTCGGCCGTACGGCGTGACGGCCGTGCTCGACAAGGCAGCTATGCAGACGGACGATATACTTGTAGCCGTCCGGAAGGTGCTAGTATGAGTCGGGGGACGCAGCGCTCGCGTGCGCTCGTACTGAGGCGCACAAACTATGGCGAAGCTGACCGAATCGTCAAACTCTTGACACCGGAGGGGCAAGCCTCGGTGATTGCCCGTGGTGTCCGCCGCGAAAAAAGCAAGCTAGCCGGCGGTATCGAACTATTTGCCATCAGCGACGTCACTATCCACTCGGGCAAGGGCGAGCTGGGAGTACTGACAAGTGCACGGCTGGAGAAGTTTTACGAGCACATACTCGGTGATTATGACCGGCTACAGTTTGGCTACGAAGCGATCAATACCGTCGCGAAAGCAAGCGACACCATCGATGATAGCGGTTGGTTTGCCGTGCTGGAGCAGGTATACGAGGGGCTGGACCGGCCGACCGTACCATTTCAGCTTATCCAGAGCTGGTTCTATATTCACTACGCAGGCCTTACTGGCTATGAGCTCAGCCTTGAGCGAGATGTCGTAGGGAGTAGATTGGTAGCCGACAAGCGCTACATGTATGACGTCAGCGAGCGCGGTTTGCGGCCAAGCGAGCAGGGCGAGCTAAGTGCCGACCATATCAAATACTTGCGGCTCATTGCTGCCAAGCCGCTTCTGACGGTCGCGCAGGTCGGTGGGGTAGAGGCTATTTTGCCCGATTGCTGGCTGGTGGCGCGCCAGCATGCGGCGCTGTGATATAATAAGACGCATTATGACAGAGGTAAAACTAGACGACATCGTATCCTTGGCCAAGCGCCGCGGATTTATTTATCAGGGCAGTGAAGTATATGGCGGCCTCAGCGGCACGTGGGACTATGGTCCGTTGGGGGTACAGCTCAAGCGCAATATTATGCAGCTATGGTGGAAAATGTTCGTCGACGAGCGTGACGATATGTATGGCGTGGACGCAGCTATCCTCATGAACCAGAAGGTGTGGCAGGCGAGCGGGCATGTCGATACCTTTACTGACCCACTGGTTGAGTGTTCGCACTGCAAAGGCCGCTTCCGTGCGGATAAGCTAGACGACCCAAATAAGTGTCCGACGTGCGGGCAGACCGGTACATTTGGCGAAGCAAAGCAGTTCAATATGATGTTCAAGACCAACGTCGGTCCAGTCGCCGATGAATCTTCGGTGAGCTATCTTCGTCCCGAGACGGCTCAAGGCATCTTTACGAATTTCAAGAACGTTGTTGACAGCTTTTATCCCGACCTGCCATTTGGTATTGCGCAGCAGGGCAAGGCGTTTCGCAATGAAATCAGTCCGCGCGACTTCGTGTTCCGTTCGCGCGAGTTCGAGCAGATGGAAATTGAGTATTTCATCCATCCTGAAGGCTGGGAAGGTGAGTTCGACAAGTGGGTCGCGCTCTGCAAAGAATGGTTTGCAGCGCTTGGTTTGCCGGCTGAGGGCGTACACGAGCTGGAAGTTCCCTCGGAAGACCGCGCCCACTACAGTAAGCGCACGGTCGACTTCGAGTTCGACTACCCGATTGGCCGCGAAGAGCTAATGGGGCTGGCGTACCGCACCGACTTCGACCTCGGCAATATCGAGCGTATGAGCGGCAAGTCAATGGAATACGCCGTGAAGGGGACGAACGAGAAGTTTGTGCCGCATGTCATCGAGCCATCATTTGGCGTGGAACGGGCACTTATGGCTGTGCTCTGCAGCGCGTATCGCGAAGATGAGCAAAACGGCGAAAAGCGCGTCTACCTGGCACTCCCAGAGCACCTCGCGCCGGTGAAGTACGCTGTCTCGCCGCTTCTCAAGAACAAGCCCGAACTGGTCACCAAAGCACGCGAAGTGTACGCGGCCCTCAAGAAAAAGTACGGCGCTGTCATGTGGGACGACAACGGCAACATCGGCAAGCGCTACCGCCGCCAGGATGAGATAGGCACCCCGCACTGTGTAGTCATCGACTTCCAAACCCTCGAGGACGACACCGTGACCGTCCGCGAGCGCGACACGACCGAGCAAAGGCGTGTTTCTACTGGGGAACTCTGAACAGAATGCCGACTCATGCAATTCACCCTCGCGGCTATCTTATGATATTGGCCTCGTCCGTCCTGTTTGGGACGTATGGCGTGTGGTCGGTTATCATGGGCGACCAGTTTGGTGTATTTTTCCAGGGGTGGGTACGGTGCGTTATCGTGCTGGCAATCTTGCTACCGCTTGTGTATTTTACCAAGAGCTATCGTAAGATACGGAAGCAGGACTGGAAGTGGGTACTGGCGACAGTAGGGTTTGCCATCTTCACGCAAGCCCCGCTCTATTATGCATTCAACACGACCTCTATCGGTACGGCAACACTACTGTTTTACGCGATGTTTATCATTGCCTCGTATCTGGTGGGGCGGCTATTCCTAGGCGAGAAAATCACGAAGATAAAGCTAGCAGCCATGGCACTGGCATTTCTAGGACTGATACTTATATTTGGGCTGTCGCTCGCGCAGTTTTCTTTGCTAGGCATGCTGATGGCGGCCCTTAATGGTGTGGCGAGTGGCGGAGAGGTATCGATGACCAAGAAAACCACAGACAAATACCCATCGCTACTCATTACTACGTATGTATGGGTTGGGATATTCATCTCGCACCTCATTATGTCGCTTGCGGTGGGTGAGACGCAGTGGGCACCTGAGCTTAGTCCGGCGTGGGCGGCTATGGTGGCATTTGCGCTTGCCGGACTTGGTGCGTTCTGGCTTGTCGTCGAAGGGTTCAAGTTTGTCGAGGCGAGTATCGGTAGTTTAATAGGCTTACTAGAGATTATCTGGGGTGTGGTATTCGGTATTGTGCTATTTCATGAGCACGCAGGGGCAACGGTTTGGATTGGAGCGGCTATCATTGTAGTAGCTGGCATGCTACCCGATGTGGCAAATATAATTGCTGGTAAGAGACAAGTCGCAAGCGAAGTCTGAAATAGAACAGATTCGTTGCCTTGTCTTGGGTTATAATATGTCCATGAAGCGAATCGCTATTCCTCAACAAGCTGCCATAATCAGCCTATGTATAGTATCTGCCATTGCGGCCTTATTCGCGTGGTATCAGCTCTACCAGCACAGTAAAACAGATGGGTTTGGCAGTGGCGATATAGTAGTAAGTATGTGCGAGGAAGAAGACTGGGACTGGAAATTATATACATGCCGCGGCGACTATAGTAGTAATGCGGGGCTGATATATACCCGTGATGTGACGGTCAGGGTATCCGCACATGTGTATAAGGCAGGCGATACCGTGGAGGACGTTTATCCGGTGCGCGGCTCACTTGCAGATGCTCGCGAGTTTATCACAGGCAAGGAACGAAGTAGTGTCCTATACAATGCGCCGTGGCTGGCACTCCTCTTCATCTCGCTAGCCGTACCAATTGGCGCTGGTTTGTATGTGATTGGCGCTCGCATGATAACCAAGAGGAAGGCATGAAAAAGCTACCGATACTCCTCTTGCAGTCGCGGCCAGAAGATGATGTGTGTGACAACGAGTTTGAAGCTGTGTGCAGCCTCGGGGGAGTGAGTCCGGAACGGGTAGTTCGGCTGCGCATGGAACGCGATGAGCTGGGCGATATAGCACTCGATGACTACGCAGCGATTATTATGGGTGGTGGTCCAGCCAACTTTGCGACCAGCGAAGACAAGAAAAGCGCCGAGCAGCGCCGCTACGAAGCGTGGCTTATCGGGTTCATGCAGCATATTATCGCAGCAGATAAGCCGTTTCTCGGGATGTGTCTAGGAATAGGTACGGTAGTCATGGCACTTGGTATGCGACCGAGCTATGAGTATGGTGAGCCGGTGACGGCTGTAGAGGTAGTGCTGGACGCGGCAGCGATAGACGACCCGCTCCTAGAGGGGTTGCCGCCGCAATTCTACGCGCTTGTAGGGCACAAAGAGGGTATCGGTGAGGTTCCGGCTGACAGCGTAGAGCTAGCGCGCTCGGCCACCTGCGTGCAGTTGCTCCGCTGCGGCCGGCATGTCTATGCCTCGCAGTTTCACCCCGAGCTTGACCTTGCTAGCCTCGCTTTGCGCGTCAAGGCATACAAAGACCATGGCTACTTCTCCCCAGAGGAAGGCGATGCTATCGTGGCAAGCGCCGCACAGGCCGATACACACCATGCCGTGAAGGTGCTGCAGAACTTTGTGCATCAGTATGCTAGCTAGACGAAGCGAACGATTTGCGGAATATACTGAAAATCTGCATCGAGCGTATAGAGGGGGAGACCTTGCTGCGCACACTCAGCGGCAATCCAGAGGTCGTTGGGCGAGACAGGTGTGCCGGCACGGCGAAGCGTCTCATAAATTTCGGCATAGAAGACAATAGTGTCGCTCGCCACGGTACGGCTGGTAAGTACGTATGGCTGAGCCAAAAACTGCTCGAGAATGGGAGTGTATTTGGCGGGTGCACTCCCTGCTTTGATGCCTGCAAGCAGCTCGGCATGAACGGCCCAGGGTATATAAAATGTCTCGATACGGTCCAATTGTCCGGCGATGGCACCGTGGTCGCCGCCGAGAAGCTTGCTGACGATGTTAGTATCGAGAGCGACGGTGCTCATGAGCGCCACATTTCCGTGTCGATTTCTTCGAACTGGGCTAATGCCTCGGAGTTGATACCTTTATCAGGGATACTGCCGCTAAACTCTCGCCAGCCGTGCGGCTGCTTGCCCTGTAGGGCGGATTGGATAACCTCGAGCAGGTAGGTGTTGATACTCGTGCCGCGCTTGTGGGCATTTTGGTCTATGCGGCGCTTTAAATCGCGGCTGACATTGCGGAGAGTGACTTGAGTGGTCGTATTCATAGAATGAGTGTAGCAAATGACATCAATGATGTCAATAGTGATGTCATCGATGATGTACTTCTGCATCCTCCGAGGAGGCATGATATAGTGGTATCATGAAGTACCAAGGAACCAAACTACCCAATTTTGAGCCGCGCGAGGCGGTGGCAGAGCTAGAAATGACTGACGTCGAGGTCGGCACCGGCGAGGAAGCGCGTCCAGGCGCGACCGTAACAGTGCATTATACCGGCGCACTCGTGAAGAACGGTATTATATTTCAGAGCAGCCATGATTTTGGCAACTCTATCACTTTTGGGCTTGATGGTGTGATAGCCGGCTGGACGCAGGGCGTGCCTGGCATGAAAGTTGGCGGTACGCGCCGGCTTGTCATCCCAGCCGAGATGGCTTATGGGGCGGCTAGCCCCGACTCTAGTATTCCTCCAAACAGCGACCTTGTGTTTGATATCGACCTCGTGGCCATACCGCGAAACGGCTAATCGCGAACTGCAAGGACATATCGTAAAACCTCCCATTTGGGAGGTTTTTGAGTATAAAACGAGTAAATGACAGTAGTCTAGCGTACCTGTGGAATTGTCCGCAATTTTTCCACCAGGCCCCATACGCTATATGTGGGCACGCTATATATAGCGTAGGTGAGTGTATGGCCTCGAAATACAGTATACTGAGAGTATGAAATTTACTTCTGTGGCAGATGTTGAGGAGGCTTTGGAGCCGCTGGTTGCGATGGTGGCAGCGACCACCGGACGCGACATTACGACTGAGCGGACATTTGTGCTGGCGGAGCAGGTTGGTAATCCACAGGAGCAGCTGCGTGTCGTTCATATAGCCGGGACTAGCGGCAAGACATCAACGTCGTACTATATAGCCGGTCTGCTCGCGGCGGCAGGTGCGAAGGTGGGCCTGACGGTATCGCCGCATATAGCCAGCATTACTGAGCGCGTACAGATAAACGGCCGGCCGCTCCCCGAGGAGGCGTTCTGCCGGTATATGAGCGAGTTCTTGCCGCACATTCTCGAGGGTTTGGAAGACGACCTGCCGTCGTATTTCGAGGTCATGATGGTGTTTGCCTTGTGGGTGTTTGAGCGTGAGGGCGTAGACTATGCAGTGGTCGAGACAGGGCTTGGTGGGCTGCATGACGCAAGCAATATTTGCCGCCGGGCCGACAAGCTGTGCGTGATTACTGACATTGGGCTCGACCATACCTACATACTTGGCGATACTGTCCCGCAAATCGCTGCCCAAAAGGCGGGGATTATCGCTCCACAGAACCACGTCGTGCTGTATGAGCAGGACGCGGCTATTATGCGCGTTGTGCGTGAGCAGGCGGACATTCAGCACGCGACGATGACGGTCGTGGACCCGCCTGAGTACGCTGACTATCAGGACCGCAACTTTGGACTAGCGCTTGCGGCCTATGCTCAGCTGGTGGCGCGCGATGGTTTGGCTGTTGTGAGCGACAACACGTTGCAAGCAGTACGACAGCTGCAGGTGCCGGGACGACTCGAAACAGTAGAGCACCGCGGAGTACAAATAGTATGCGACGGTGCACACAACGAACAAAAAATGTATGCGCTTGTCCAAACGCTCGGTGTGAGGTACCCGGGCCAGAAGTGGGCGATTGTACTCGCGATGAAGCAGAGCAAAGACTATGAAGCGGTTGTTCGCCTGCTGGCATCCATTGCTAGCCGCGCGGTAGCCACGCAGTTTCGTTTGAGCCAGGATACGCCAATTGTTTCCATTGCGCCTGCGACGCTGGCAGCTGAATGCCAAAAATACAACGTACCCTGCGCTATTCGCGATTCGGTAGGCGAGGCGGTGGACCTGCTTATCGATGAACACGAATCGCACATCCTCGTCACCGGTTCGCTGTATATGCTGGCTGAGGTACAATAGGGCTATGAGAATTTTTTATACAGACGGCAGTGCCAGCCCCAACCCCGGCCCAGGCGGCTATGCAGTGATTGAAAACAGCCAGCCAGTAGCACTCGGCAGCGAGGACGGCGACACGACCAACATCCGTATGGAAGGCAAGGCGATTATCGCGGCATTGACACTCGCCGCTGGCGGTCCGTGCCGCGTACATACCGACAGTGAATTTTGGATAAATGTCATCACCAAGTGGGCGCCTGGCTGGGAGGCCAAAGGCTGGAAGAAGAAGGGCGGGGAAATCAAGAATCTCGATATCGTCCAGGAAGTCTATCCGCTCTTTCAGCAGTCGCAGGCAACGCTTGTGTGGGTACGCGGGCACAACGGCGACGAAGGCAACGAGCTGGCAGATGTCTGGGCCAACAAGGCTCGGCTGGGCGAACGCGTATAAACCTCAGTGCCGCGAGGATTATTCGGCGACGAATGCGGCAACGAGTGCGTTGAGCGCGTTGCTATCTGGGGCGGCTATCAGCTTGGGGTCACTCTTGTTGTACATGGTGAATATCGGGCAGCGGCTGGCGGGGGCTGGCGCGCTGACTTCGCCGAGGTCCTTTATCTTCTTGCCGGACTTGGCTTCATAGACCGAGACTTCGTACTTGGTAGCGTAGTAGTCGAGAGAGGTTGTTTTGTCGCCTGATTTGAAATCGCAAGTACTTGATTTGACTGCCGCGCCTTCCTTCTCCTTGACGCAGGCGACGACGCTGACTTTCTCGTATTCGTTGTACTTCACGCTATAGTCTGCCTTGCTGTCGAGCGATACGTTCGTCCAGGAGCGCGCGCTGGTCGTCTTGGAGAAGGCAGCAACTTTGTATGGTTTGGTGAATTCGGCTGCATTGGTGACTGAGCCAACCTGGCATGGCGCGTTCAGATTGGAGAGGGAGGTTGCGGTGACGGCATTGGCCTGACGGAGCTTTTCGTCGCTGTCTTGCTGGGACGCGGTGTTCTTGCTGTCGGCGGCCTTCTGGTCATTGCCAGGCAAGAGGGAGCTGACGAGGTAGGCACCGATAGCGATGACGCACACTGCGCCGAATACCATGCTGATAATCTGCTGAATGTTCTTCTTAGGTGGCGGGGTGACACCAGGCGGCGTTGGCGGCGTAGTTGGTTGCGGTGTTGTGGTATCTTGCATGATGGTACTCTCCCTCAAACTCTTATGTACCTAGTGTAGCATAGCTGGTACACTAGGTGTAATGGACCAGAAACTTGCTCTCGAGATACTGCTAAGCGGTGAAAGCGCACTACTGACCGGCCCGGCAGGGTCGGGCAAGACGTATGTGCTGAATCAGTTTATCCGCCTGGCAAAGCACGAAGGAAAGCACGTGTCGGTGACCGCAACGACCGGTCTTGCGGCAACGCACCTCGGAGGAACCACCATACATGCGTGGAGCGGTATCGGCATCCATGACTATATCACCGAGAAGTTTGTCGACCATCTGTCCAAGGGCCGGCGCGAGATTATCGAAAAGACCGATGTGCTCATCATCGACGAAATCAGCATGTTGCATGACTATCGGCTCGACATGGTCGATATGATTTGCCGCCTGGTGCGGGAGAAGCCGGATGTGCCGTTTGGCGGTATTCAGGTGGTGATGAGTGGCGACTTCTTCCAGCTGCCGCCGATTAACCGCCGCGATAGCGCTAAGGAAGGCGGCTTCGTGGTGTATTCTCAGGCTTGGCAAGAGCTGGACCCGACCATCCTGTACCTCAGTGAGCAGCACCGCCAGGAGGACGAGCAACTGCTCGAGATTCTCAATAGTCTGCGCGGCTCGGACCTACGCCGCCGCCATGCCGAGCAATTACTGGCGCGTGTGGGCCTCGATGCCGACACGGACAATCTGACAGAGCTGCACACCGTGAATATCGACGTCGACCGCATCAATGCCGGGCGCCTTGCCGCACTCGAGGGCGATACGGTGGTCTACCAGGCCACGACAACCGGTAGCGCGAACTATGTCGAGACACTCGGGCGGTCAGTACTGGCACCGGAAGTGCTGGAGCTGAAGCTCGGCGCGCTCGTCATGGCCGTACGCAACGACACCTCGCGGCGCTATGCCAACGGCTCCATCGGCCAGGTGGTGGCGTTTGAACCCGGCACTGACTATCCGGTCGTCCAGTTCCGTAACGGCCGCGAAGTGACGCTGCTACCAGAGACGTGGGAGCTGCGTGACGGCGACAAAAAGCGAGCGAGCATTTCGCAGGTGCCGCTACGGCTGGCATGGGCTATCACGGTGCACAAGAGCCAGGGCATGACGCTCGACGCCGCGCGTATCGACCTGCGCAAGGCGTTCGTCGAGGGTATGGGCTATGTGGCACTGAGCCGCGTGAAAAGCCTGGATAGCTTGTACCTCGTCGGCATCAACCAAATGGCACTCAAGGTCAGTGAAGACGCCTCGCACATCGATGAAGCGCTCCGCAGCAGAGCGGCTACAGATACGCAGAAGTTCGCCCACTTAGCCGAGCAGGCCGCCAAGCGCGACCTCACTGCGCCTCCCAAGAAGTCGAAAACCACCGGTAGTACCGGCTGGGCAGAAAAGATAGCCAAAATGCGCGAGACATACCCCAACGCCTACAAACCATGGCTGCCGCAGGATGACGATGTGCTCAAGCAGGATTTTCAAAACGGCGAAACCGTCAAGGCTATGAGCCAAAAACTCGGCCGCCACGAGGGAAGTATCAAGATGCGATTGCAGAAGCATTTTGGTGAAGACGTTGTAGTGGCGTAAGGGGAGTTTGCTAAATTATTTTCTCCTTGACAAACTCCTCTGGGGGGGGGGGTACCATAAAAGTAAACCAACCACAAGCACCATAGGTAGGCGCGCCAGCGCCTCCCCATAGTGCTTCAAAAGGTACACCAGATTACTTTTAACCCCAAGGAGCACAGCCAACATAATGCCAAGACTACCCCACCCAGGCGGAGACAAAGGTAACTGGGGAGCCATCCTCAACGACTACCTCTCTACTGCTCACGAAGCCGACGGCTC
>CAZGGJ010000003.1:0-45652 GCA_964525315.1 uncultured Candidatus Saccharibacteria bacterium
TCCAGCGCGTGGTACCGCTCAAGCGCCAGGGCCGGGTGTTTGGACTGGCGCAGGCGATTGAGTCTGCCAGCTCGCCTATCAGCGCTTTCATTGTGGCACCTATCGCGCAGTATATGATTATCCCGTACATGCGCACAGCTGAGGGGCAGGCGACGTTTGGCTGGCTGCTTGGCTCAGGCCAGGCACGGGGTATCGCGCTGGTATTCCTTATCGCCAGCCTCATCATGCTGATTGTCGTACTATATGCGTTTACGACGCGCGCGTATCGCAACTTGTCTCAGTATTACCAGACGGCATAGCAGTAGTCGGCAAAACTCCTGCTATGCAGCATTATGCTTGTGGTATACTGAATGCATAAACAGGGGTAGGCAATGACAGCAAAAGAACCGAAATCATATCGCGAACTCGTCGCATTCTACAAAGACAAGGCGAGTAAGCGCTGGCATAAAGTCAAGGCCGAGCGCAGGAAGCTGAGCCTGTTGGCCATCCCGGAGCGTTTCGACCTCTGGCTCAAAGAAGACCAAGACCTCAAGAAGTGGAAAACCACCATCAAAAAGGTAGTCGATGACGACAGCCGCCGTGCACAGAAGCGGGGCTATCGCTACTTCAAGCATCTGCGTCGGCGCAAATGGGTGATTGTTTTCGTGGCGATTATTGTCTTGGTGCCGACGGTGCTCCTGAGCAGCTGGTACTACAACGCGACGCGCCCGCTCACAGCCGACCAAAAAGCCGCCCGCGAAGCCTCGCTTGCCGTCGCACGCCGAGTGCAAGATGAGGGCATGGTGCTGCTCCGCAACGAGCAGAACACTCTGCCGCTCCAGACCAAAAATATCAGCGTCTTCGGCGCTGGCGCAGCGCGGCCGGTCTACGGCGGCGGTGGTGCTGGCGGTATCGCTCCGACCAGTGTCGACAGCCTCTATGACGCCTTGGCGGCCGAGGGCTTCAGCTACGATACATCGCTGTACAACCTTTATAGCAACTTTGCCTTCCACCAAAAAGCCTCGACCGATACGTTCAAAAAGCCAGGCAAGGACTTCCTCGACGTGATGCTCCCAAGCATCAAAGGCTTCCTCGCGACTGCCACCCCAGAGATGCCTGTGGCGAATCTCCCTCAGGAAGTCCTGGACCAAGCGGTCAAGCACTCCGACACCGCCGTGTACGTCATCTCGCGTGTCGGCACCGAGACAAAAGACCTGACGCCGGAGCAGCTCCGTCTAAATACCGACGAAAAGGACACGCTCGCCAAGCTTGATGCTCGCTTCAAGCGGATTATCTTGCTCGTCAATACGACCAATGCTATGGAGCTCGGCTTTGTCGAGGACTACAAGCATATCGACGCCGTGCTGTGGGTAGGTGCGCCGGGTGAAGTCGGCTCGCACGCTATTGCGCAGGCACTGACCGGCAAGGTCAACCCATCGGGTCGACTGACCGACACCTATGCCTATAGCCTTGAATCCAACCCAGCCGTCTCCAACACCGGCGACTTCCAGTACAAGAACAAGGACGGCACGCCGGCCGGGCGCTACTTTGCCAACTACAAGGAAGGTATCTACGTCGGCTATCGCTACTACGAGACATTTGTGTCGGACAATGAATACAGCCGTGTGGTGCAGTATCCATTCGGCTATGGCCTCTCGTACACATCATTCAAATGGGACGTCGTAAATACCAGCGCCACCGACCGCGAAATCACCGCCAAAGTCCGCGTCACCAACACTGGCAAGGCGGCAGGCAAAGACGTCGTCCAGCTCTACTACGATGCGCCGTATACTCATGGCGGCATCGAAAAGTCAGCCACGGTACTCGGCGGCTATGCCAAGACCGATGTGCTGCAACCGGGTAGCTCGCAGGAAGTTGAGATACGTATCGCCACCAACAGCATGGCTTCGTACGACGACACCAAGGCCAAGGCGTGGGTGCTCGATGCGGGTGAGTATAAGCTGCGTATTGCGCGCGATGTGCGCGATACGGTCGAGCGCTTCAGCTATGTCCAGCCTGAGCGGAAGGTTATCAGTACCGACAACGTGACTGGCAACAAGGTGGCCAATCGCTTCGACCAAGCACGCGGCGATAGTACCTACCTTACGCGTACCGACCCGGCGCATACCATGCCGTGGGCACCAGAGGGCGATGACTTTACGCTTCCTGATGTCGTCAAGCAAGGTGAGTATAGGCATGATGCAGTCAAGCACATCAAACAAGAGGACGAACCCACTACTGGCGCGTCGCATAATATCCAGCTCGGCGACCTGAAAGGCCTCGCCTATGACGACCCGAAGTGGCAGCAATTCCTCGACCAATTCACTGACGAAGAGCTGGTAAAGATGGCCGGCAATGGCGGCTATTGGTCGACGGGTATCGAGCGTCTCGGCATCCCGCGTACCACGATGTATGACGGTCCAGCGAGTGTGCGCAACTTCTTCCAGGCGTGGTCGACCGTAGCGTATCCGGTGCCGGTTGTGCTATCGAGTACCTGGAACGACGCGCTTGCCGAGGAAGTCGGTATAGCGATGGGCCGTGAGGCGGCGAGCTTCGATGTCGATGCTGTGTATGCACCGTCGCTCAACCTTCACCGTTCGCCGCTAGGCGGCCGTAACTTCGAGTACTACTCGGAAGACCCGCTCATCGCCGGACGTATCGGTGCGGCCTATACGCGCGGACTGCAGTCGCTCAAGCGCGTTGCCGTCATCAAACACTACGCGGCCAACGACCAAGAAACCAACCGTGCTGCCATGGGCCTCTACACCTGGATGACCGAGCAAAGCTTGCGCGAACTCTACCTCAAGCCGTTTGAGCTGGCCGTCAAGGACGGCGGCGCGCACGGCGTGATGTCGGCCTTCAACCGCATCGGACCGGTCTGGGCTGGCGGCGACCCGCAGCTGCTCAATGGCGTACTGCGTAGCGAATGGGGCTTCAAGGGCTTCGTCATCACCGACGCCGGCATCGCCGGGCAAGGCGACCACTTCGATGCACTGCAGGCCGTCGAAGCCGGCAACGACCTCATGCTCGGCAACCTCTTCGACAGCAACGGTGGCACCTTCGTCAACCAGCTCCGCGACTACCTCAAGAGAGACCGCGCCGGCACTCTCATCGCCCTGCGCAGCGCCGCACATAACATCTGCTACTACGTACTGCAAACAGATAAGGCAGAGTAGTAGCTGACTGTAGAGAACTGGCTCGTTATATCATGTGTAGCTGAGTCAAGAGGTGTATTACAGGGTAGACAGTGTTGTCGGCATTCAGCTCGTCTCGACTGTACCAGTCCCATGCAGAACCTTCTTCGTCGAGCTTGATCGCCGCCTGTTGCGCGTCGTCGATCGCGGCTGTATAAACGTGCCACTTATGTATGTCGGCACCACCAAGGCATGAGTCGCCTTCTACATTTCCTTCAAATATTTTCTGCACGCGCCTTGGGCTGATACCAACTTCTTCTTCGCACTCACGAACTGCGCATACATCAGGGCCCTCACCAACTTCTAGGTGGCCGGCCGGTATAGTCAGTAGATAGGGAAATTTTGTGCGCTGAAAGAGGAGTAGCTTGCCGTCCCCGCGTGTAATAAAGATACCGCAACTCTCGTGAATAAGCCGCTTTTGGTCTTCAAACCATGCTGACATCCTTGGGTCGTGGATGAGCACGCGGGGAGACTCGGCGCCGCATACGCTACAAGCATAGACTATCGTACCGTCATCTAGATCCTTGCGATACGCCCCACTGGCGTGACAACTCCAGCAATAGTGAGTCTTGGTATTGGGGAGCGCGTCTGGGAAATCGGATCGAGTAGTGTAGGTCATGACTCTATTGTATCCTAATCATGCTTGTAATTGCTCTTCCTTTATCTGGATTCCATACGAATTTTTCATTGCTCAAACGAGGCCAGCGGAGGTAATGCCTATTTCCGTAGGTTGTGCCAGCTCCGGCTTGGCTAGCATACATTTTTGCCGTTTGACCAGGATCCAGAAAGACTCCTGACTCTATGTCTACTTCCTGCTTGAGTATATCTAGGGCTTCTTGCGGAGTGACACCCTCGAAGGTACTACTGCCGGGTCGGCCGTCAAATAATCTAAAATGCGTAGTACCGTCTGAAGTAAGATATAGCACGAGTCGGGCCATGCGTCTATCCATAAAAGGCGGATAGCTACCGAGCGATTTGTCCTTGTTGATCGGATGTGCAGCGAACTCGCCTTTATGTGTCAGTAAAGGACCCGCCGAGAAGGCGCCTTCTACTTCACTAATCGATAGGTCATCGATAGTGTCAATCCTGAGGGTATCGGCTTTCCTGGCTTGGGTATGGGGCATGCGTAATACAAAATCGTACCGAGTAAGATCGATTCCGCCTCCGCGTGCAGCACCTCCTACATAGAACTCTCCGTTCTCATTTGCTATCAAGCCCACATCGGTGTAATCAATATCACTCGCCTCGGTGGTCATAGAGGACTGCCTAACAACCCGACGTGCTCCCGTCTTTTCGTCTGAGACATGATCGACTATCAGACTCCCGTTTGAGAAGACGGTCGCATCTGCAATATGGTTGGTATGTGACCCAGCCCATCGATAGGGCCGGCCGTTGATACTCACGATACCCATTGCTTTCAGGTACCGCGGCCGAATGCGGCCAGACTGCACGACGACAGCTTCACGATCACATACGGGCATGCTATGTATTCGATTTTCAGCAATAGCGAGATTGAGCGAAGGTTGGCGTACCGGTACATCGTCATCGGATAAGAGAAAAAACCCACCGCTCACAATTGCGGCATCTTCAGGGCTGACAGTGTCGATTATAGACTGAGGTTGCTGGAATAGTACAACGGAAGCAGCGAGTGACCCCTCTGGATATGAGATGTCGTAGCTGTTTGTAAAGCTTTCCTCTGAGAGTGTATGTGATTGGGCGTGCAGTTCTATGCCCGAGGCCAGTAGACATTCCGTCTCGGGCACACGGCGATCAGTGTGTTGCGCTACAAATGTCTTTGCTTCCTGATTGGTAGTAAACTCATAGCTACTGTCATGGCTCATCTTTTCATTATAGCACATATTTGTTAAAAAGTCAAAAATAAGCCTGTGGAACTATACCAGCAAAGACCATATATCAGCTATGAAAAACAAAGCTGATATATAATAAGCAGTATGAGCGACACGGGAAAGGTATTGAAGCACCAACATATCATCGATCAGCTGACGCTAGAGGAGAAAGCCGGCCTTATGAGCGGAGCGAATTTCTGGAATACCAAGGCCGTGGAGCGGCTGGGGATTCCGTCTATCATGCTGACGGATGGGCCGCATGGGCTGCGCAAGCAAGGCGGCAAGGCAGATAACTTGGGGCTAAACAAGAGCTTGCCTGCGACGTGCTTCCCGACGGCTGCCACGCTGGCAAGCAGCTGGGACGAGTCGCTGGTGCATCGTGTCGGCGAAGCGCTGGGCCGCGAGGCTGCTGCGCAGCAGGTTGGCGTGCTGCTTGGGCCAGGGCTGAACATTATTCGTAGTCCGTTGGGCGGCCGGAGCTTCGAGTACTACTCCGAAGACCCCTACATCTCGGGCAAGCTGGCAGCCGGCATGGTGCGAGGGATTCAGTCGACGGGTGTGGCTGCCTGTCCCAAGCACTTCGCGGTCAACAGCCAAGAGCACCTGCGCATGAGTATCGACGAGGTCGTCGACCAGCGTAGCTTGCACGAACTATACCTGGAGGGCTTTCGCAGGGTCGTTGCCGAGGCTCAGCCGCGAGTCATTATGACGTCGTACAACCGCGTGAATGGTACGTATGCCAACGAAAATACCTATTTACTCGACGACATTTTGAAAAAATCGTGGGGATTTGACGGGCTTATCGTGACAGATTGGGGCGGCAATAACGACCGCGTGGCCGGCCTCATAGCGGGCAACCAACTCGAGATGCCGTCGAGCGGCGGTGTGACAGACCGTGAAATTGTGGCGGCAGTGCAAGCTGGCAAACTAGACGAGCGTGTGCTCGATGCGCGTGTTGCGAGCCTGCTAGGACTCATATTTGAGGTTACTGAGGGCATACAGAACGCAGCACCGAGTGTTGATTATGACGCGCATCACGAACTGGCCGTCGAAGCAGCTCGCCAGTCGATAGTACTCCTGCAAAACGACGGAAGCTTACCGCTGGCGAGTGACGCCAAAGTCGCTGTCATCGGCGACTTTGCGAAGATGCCGCGCTATCAGGGCGCCGGTAGTTCGCTAGTAGAACCAACCCGGCTGGACACGGCCTACGATGCGCTGGTCTCTAGCGGTGTCCATATCACCGGCTATGCGCCGGGCTTCAAGCGCTTCGGCGGGGCGAGCAAGCGGCTCCTGCGCGAAGCAGTCCAGGTGGCCAGCGAGGCCGAAACCATACTCCTCTTCATAGGACTGGACGAATCAAGCGAAGCCGAAGGAATCGACCGAACGCATCTGCGCCTGCCGGACAATCAATTGCAGCTGGCAAGCGAGCTAACCAAACTTGGTAAGAAGGTAATTGTCGTGCTGGCTGGCGGCGCGCCGGTAGAGCCGCCATTTGCTAGCAGTGCGCAGGCCATCGTGCATGGCTTCTTGAGCGGCCAAGGCAGCGGGCGAGCCATCGCCGATGTGCTGACTGGTGCGGTCAATCCCAGCGGCAAGCTCGCCGTGAGCTATCCGCTGCAGCTCGAGGATGTGCCATCGGCGCAGTATTATCCTGGTCGCGAACGCACGGCCGAGCACCGCGAAGGCCTGTACGTCGGCTACCGCTACTACGACACGCGCGACGTGCCGCTGCGTTATCCCTTTGGCCATGGACTATCATATACAAGCTTCGCCTATAGCGACATTGCAGTCAGCACAGCAGGCGTGACGTGCACCATCACGAATACCGGCAGCGTAACAGGCGCTGAAGTGGTGCAAGTGTACGTGAGCGCGCCACATGCACGCTCCTATATGCCACGCCACGAGCTAAAAGGCTTCATCAAGGTCGAGCTGCAGCCGGGTGAATCGCGCACAGTCGAGACCAGGTTTGACGAGCATACCTTCGCGCAGTTCGACGAAGCAGTGGGTGATTGGGTGGTGGAGCGGGGTGAACGCATCGTCGAAGTCGGTGCATCGTCGCGTGATATTCGCTTGAGCGCGCGCCTGGAAGTGCAGGGCAGTGCAGCACCACTCGCTGACAGACGCGCAGAACTGCCATCGTACTACGCCGGCGATATTCAGCATGTCAGCGACGAGGAATTCGCCCGCCTCATTGGCCGGCCGCTGCCGCAGAGCCGGTGGGATAGGCAGCAACCGCTCACGCTCGACGATACTATCGGCCAGCTGTCGTATCAGAATTTCCTCGGCCGCAGCTGCTACCGTGTGCTCACGCTGGTACGCAAGCTGTACTTCGCGCTTGGCAAGCCTATCACAGCCAACAATCTGATGTTTATCATTAACATGCCATTTAGCAAAATCGAGCGGCTCTCCAGCGGCAAACTATCTCGCCGCAGTATCGAGCGCTTCCTGAGATGGGTCAGTCGCCGCGCGTCATAGCACGGCTATCCACTGGTCGATGACATTCGACCAATCGTAGCTGGCGGCATGTTTCTGGATGGCGTGGCACTTCTTGGCAAAGGCGACTGAGTCGGCCTTATACTTCTGTAGCAGTTCGGTCGTCTCAGCGACGAACGCAGCTTCATCCATGGGTACTTCGTGCCCGCCCTTATCGCTGACTTTTTCCGGCCAGTGCCCTACTGCGGTACTGATGACCAGGCGGCCAGCCGCACCTGCCTCAAGCGCGGGCAAACCGGCTCCTTCTTCGGTCGATGCCGTGATGATGCAGTCGACGCTTTCATAAAACCCAGGCATCGTCACATAGCTATGATGGTAGGTTTGGGCAATCTTAAACTCCAGACCGGCTGCCTTGGCGCACTGTTCTACCAGGTAGCCGCGCTTCAGGTCGTAGCCAGTATGGCCGTCAATTCTATGGAACTTTGCCGCGTAGCCGACAGTCCAGAGCGTCGTTGCTGGCGGGACGTGGTAGCGATTGGTATTGATGCCGAGCGGCAAGACTATCGGTTCGCGCGCGATGCCAAGCTCGCGGGCCTTGGCGCGCAGAAACTCTGACACGACGGCGAATACTTTGGGCCGGTCGAACTCGGCTTGGCTGTGCGTGTTGATAATGTCATAAAAATCGATAATACCGTGCACGACTACCACGATTTTGCTCGGGTCTATCATGTAGTCGCGAACCAACACAGTATATCCGATAGGTGTCGTAATATACACATCAGTTATCACATCTAGCTCGGCCATTTCTTCAGTACTATATCGCGCGCTCCATGGTAGCAACTGCGCGTCGATTTGCCTTGAGAAAAGATATTTACAGAGCTCGAGGTGAATCGAACCGAACGCCCATTCGTGGTCTGCGTAGAGTGTCACTCGTCTCATTGTCGTATCGCTATTCATTCGTCAACTGTTGATTACGTATGCCATGAACTTAGTATACTCGAAGACGGCGGGTTATTCCTCGATGAATCCGCCGGATTGATGCGCCCACAGCCTGGCGTAGGTGCCGTCCTGGGCGAGTAGCTCTTTGTGTGTGCCATCTTCGACAATCTTGCCGTTATCTAGTACGATAATCCGGTCGAGCTTGGCGATGGTGGAGAGGCGGTGCGCGATGACGATGGATGTGCGGTCTTTCATGAGCGTTTCGAGCGCGGATTGGATGTACTTTTCGCTTTCACTGTCGAGCGCTGACGTGGCTTCGTCGAGGATGAGTATCGGTGCGTCTTTCAGGATGGCGCGAGCTATTGCGATGCGTTGGCGTTGCCCGCCGCTGAGTTTGACACCGCGCTCGCCGACAATGGTGTCGAGACCATCAGGGAGCGCCGTAATGAACTCCATGGCATTTGCCTTTTTGGCTGCAGCGATGATTTCCTTGTCGGTGGCAGCTGGCCGGCCATAGGCAATGTTGTCGCGCAAGCTGCGATGGAACAAGTAAGGGTCCTGCGGCACATAGCTAATATTGGCGCGCAAACTATCCTGAGTAACCGTGGCGATAGCTTGGCCATCGATAGCGATTCTCCCTTCCTGAATATCCATGTAGCGTAGGAGCAAGTGCGTCAGAGTGGTTTTGCCGCCGCCACTTTTGCCGACGAGTCCTATACTTTGACCGGCTGGAATAGTGAGGTTGAGGTCCTGAAATACATGACTATGCGTGGCATCTTCGTAGCGAAAGCCAACAGTATGCAACTCAATTGACCCGGTAGTGACACGTAGCGGCGCAGCACCGGGCGCATCGACGATTTCGGGTGATTGCTGCAAAATCTCTGTGACTTTGGCAGCATCGAGGAGTGCCTGCTCGAGCCCGCGAATGACGCTATTTATCTGGAATATTGAGCTGGTGACGCGGCCTAAGTAGGTAATGATAAATATCAGTGCAGCGATGGACACCAGCGAATGCGATACCAGGTAGAGACAAAGGAGTAGTGTCAGGATTTGAAAGGCAAACAGTATGCCCATGCGACGCTCGGCTCCGTACTGGAGGATGTCGATTTCTTCACGAGTAACAGCTTCGATGGCGCGGCGCTGCGATACGATGGCCCTCAGCTCCGGCTCGCCACGGCCAAACATTCGCAAGAGTGTCTGGTTGCCCAATATATCAGCGATATTGCCAAATAGTCGCGAGTTCATTTCCTTGCGCTTATTGCGATGCGCTGAGCGCTGGGCGTAGGAATGCAGCGAGTCGACAACGATGCCCGCAGTCAGTAGCAGTAGCACAGGCAGCATAATCGGCGCGATGACGGCGACGACCACGAGGCTGGCTGTGAAGTTGATGACGATGCTCCTAGCCTGCAGCGACAGCGTATCCATAACCGAGGCATACGAGCGGCTAAATGTATTGACATCGCCAGCGAGCGAGCCGACTTTGCTATTTGCGAAGAACGTATGGCTATGGGCAAGCAACCCGCGCAGCGCACGTTCGGTAAGTTTGGTGGTGATGCGCTCCTGGTGATTGAAGAGCGCGATAAACCCGACATGCCCCGAGATAATCGCCCCGACTGCCATCACCACCATCCCGGCGACGAGCCAAAGCGGCGTCGTGATATCCGTTGGATTGACGATGAGAGATTGGGTAAAAAAGCTGATGAGCAGCGGAAAGAGCACCGCGAGGAACAGGTCTTGTAGCGGCACAAAGATGCCAGCGAGGAGTAGCGGCTTTTTCTCACCAGTGAGTGCTTCGCGGTAGATGCGGAGTGTTTGCTTGGTTGTCTCGGCGTCTATGCGAGTAAAGAGTGTTTGGTGTTTTCGTTTTGTCATGTGGCTATCTTTTCATTATATCACACTTATGGCTATTTTGTCAAGTTATTCCTCGATAAAGCCGCCGGATTGGTGGCTCCATAGCTTAGCGTAGATGCCTTTGCGGGCGAGGAGTTCGGCATGCGTGCCATCTTCGGCGATGCGGCCATCGTCGAGCACGATGATGCGGTCCATCTTCTGAATGGTGCTCAGGCGGTGCGCGATGACGATGCTGGTGCGGCCTTTCATGAGGTCGGTCAGGCTGGCTTGGATGAGCTTCTCACTCTGTGAATCGAGTGCTGATGTTGCTTCATCGAGTACCAGAATAGGCGCGTCTTTGAGGATAGCGCGAGCTATCGCGATACGCTGGCGCTGCCCGCCGGATAGTTTGACACCGCGCTCGCCGACCAGCGTATTGAACCCATCGGGCAGCTTCTCGATAAACTCGAGCGCGTGGGCTTTCTTGGCTGCGGCGATAATCTCGGCTTCGGTGGCGTCGAGCCGGCCGTAGGTAATGTTGTCCGATAGGCTGCGGTGAAAGAGCATCGGCTCCTGCGCGACATAGGCGATTGCCTCGTGCAGGCTCTGCTGCGTCACCTGGCTGATGTCCTGGCTGTCGATACTGATGCTGCCGCGGTCGATGTCAGAAAAGCGCAGCAGTATCCGTGTCAGCGTCGTCTTGCCCGAACCGCTGTGCCCGACGATACCGACTCGCTGACCAGGCCGAATTGTCAAATTGAAATCATCGAAGACACGTTCGCCCTTGCCGTCATCATGCGTGAACGACACGCCGTCAAAGACGATTTCTCCCTTGCTAGCGCGGAGCTTTTGCTCCGTGTGGTCGACCAGCTGGTACTCGCGGCCGAGAATCTCAGTCATCTCATGCGCGTCGCCGATGACACGGTTGTAGGTGCGCGTGATGTTATTCATTTCCCAGAGCTGGCGGTTGATATTGAGCGTATACACAAAGATGAGGTATATCATGCCGACACCGGCGATGCCATACTCGGCGCCAAGTACCGCGAAGATGAAGGCGGCGGTTGCACCCAGTGCGAGCATACTGCTAAATGCTGCGGTTGCACCGACCACGCCCCACTTCAGCCGAGTGGATGTTTGATGCCATTTGCCGATAATTTGCGAAGCGCGCTGCTGTTCGTGCTTTTCGCGGCCAAAGGCCTTGACGGTATTGATATTTGTCACCATGTCGGCGAGGTAGCCGCTTGTACGATTGGAGGCGGCAGCTTCGTCGCGATTGCGCCGTGCGAGGAAGCGCGAGCCAAAGTAGACTACGCTCGCAAAGACGCATGCGTATAGTACAAGGAACAGTCCGTACTGCCAATAGCCAAGTATGCTAAGTGTGACGATAGACCCCACGACAGTACCGACCATCGGCATGATACTCCAGATAACCATATCCCAGAAACGCTCAGCCGCGCCGAGCATCTTGGAGCTTTGACTAACGAGCGAGCCGCCGAAACGATTGGCGTGAAACGACAGGTCCTCGCGCGCGAGTTTGGTGAAGATAATTATGTACAGGTCGCGCATCATCTTAATCTCGAAGGTCCACGTAAAGTACAATGCCAGTCGCCACACAATCACTTCGCCAAAAAACATCAAGCTTGCATAAATTGCGATGAGCTGCCAGCTATTTGCGAAGGTAATGCCGCCGGCCGTCAGCTTGTCGATAAAGAGTGACAGGATGTAGGGCGCTGCGAGAGTATTGATAGACACGGCCAGCACCGGCATTAGCAGCGCCAAATTGCGCTGCCAGCCATACGGCCGCGTCAACCGCCAAAACAGCCTGAGGCTGTCGCGCTGCGTAGAAGGAGTGGGTGTAGATTTAGGCATAAAGCATCCTTTTGTATTATAGAAGTATCTGCCAAGCACTTCGAGGCTCGGCGCGCCAATTCACAAGAGGAATCAAGGGTGATTCGTAGCTATTTCTCAGTATAGCCGAGTATTATAAGTATTGTCAATTCAGGATAGTTTGACATGTGCCGACACAAGAAAGACACCGCGACCCTAGCTATTCAGCAGAGGCCTCGGTGTCTATGTCTTCATTATAGCACAAGGATGAGGCTGTTTTTCTCGTCCTATTGCGCAGTATAATGAAGTCATGCCAGAACTCATCGTCGACCTGCACATCCACTCGCACTATTCGCGGGCGACGAGTCGCAATTGCGATTTAGAAGGCCTATATCGGTGGGGCAAGCTAAAGGGTATTATGATTATCGGCACGGGCGACTTTACGCATCCGGACTGGTTCGCTGAGCTGCGCGACAAGCTGGAGCCAGCTGAGGGCGGGCTGTATCGACTGAAGTCGGAGCTGGCAGATGCGGTAGATAAGAGTTTGCCTGCGACGGTCCGCGGCAACATCATTCGCTTCATCCCGACCGTCGAAATTGCCGCGATTTATAGCAAGGGTGGCAAGGTACGCAAGCTGCACCAGCTCATCGTCGCGCCGGACTTCAAGGCGGTCAGCGAAATCAATGCGCGGCTGGAGCGCATCGGTAACCTCAAGGCTGATGGCCGGCCGATTCTGGGCATTGATTCTAAGGAACTGCTACGACTGAGCCTGGAAGCTGCGCCCGAAAGTTTCTACATCCCCGCGCATATTTGGACACCGTGGTTTGGTATGTTTGGCAGTAAATCTGGCTTTGATAGCATTGAGGAAGCATTTGAAGAGCTCTCACCGCACATTCGCGCGATTGAGACTGGCTTGTCATCCGACCCGGCTATGAACTGGCGAGTCAAGAATCTTGATGGCCTGGCCATTACGTCGAACTCCGACGCACACTCACCACAAAAGCTTGGACGCGAAGCCACGGTCGTGAATGCACAGATTAGTTACAGTGACATCATCGGCGCGTACAAGACGAACGACGAGCGGCTGGTCGGCACTATCGAATTCTTCCCGGAAGAAGGCAAATATAGTGCCGACGGCCACCGAGTTTGTGGTGTGCGTTTCACGCCGGAGGAAACCAAGGCGCATGACGGCAAATGTCCGAAATGCGGCAAGCCACTGGTCGTGGGCGTGGATTATCGTGTGAGTGAACTTGCCGAAAGACCTACTGACTATGCGCCAGCAAACCCAAAGCAAGTCGAATACATTATCCCATTGCCGGAAATCATCGCTGAGCTGAAGGGCGTCAAATCAGTCAGCAGCCGCGCTGTCGTGGATGAGTGTGACAAGCTCTACGCTGCGCTGGGCGACGAATTTAGCATACTCCGCCAGCTGCCCATCGACCAAATCCGCGCTGCCTCACCCACCCTCGGCCTCGCCATCGAGCGTATGCGAGCGAAAGATGTTGTGCTGGAGCCAGGCTACGACGGCATATTCGGCACCATCAAAGTCTTCAAAGACTCCGCCGACCGGCACGAGTCACTGAACCAACTTTCATTATTCTAATATATAATTGACATATGACACACAGATTATCGGCCCAGAGCAGTCCTAAGAAAAAGCAGACGGTAGATGACAACGCCAGGAAGTTCATCGTCGAAAAGCTTGACGTGACGCAGCTTGCCGGCGACGGTGTGGTCGTCTTTCGTTTGATAACTGATTGGCTCGTGACGGACGAAGACACCGAAACAAAAGTTGTCCGCAAAGAATTCCCAGACGGCACAGTCCAAATGTTACGTATCGAAAAAGTAACTGTTGATGGTAAGCGCACTGCACACAAAGAGCCGATTACGCAAGATGCGTACGCTGAGCTACTTGGCACATCGGTAGTTCGTGTCGAAAAGACACGCTATGAATTCGCGCTAAAGCAGGGCGGTGAGGTGTTTGATGTGAAGTATGATGAGTTCGCTGACAGCAACCTCCGCATCCTCGAAGTTGACGCGGCAAGCGAAGAGACGAAAGCCTCATTTGACCCGGTATCATTTCAAATCACAGCCACAGAAGTAAGCGGTGATAGAGGCTATGAAGGCTATCGGGTTGCGGATAAATTAGAGCAGCGGTAGGGCTTGCTCGCGCATATAGCCAGGAACGAGGTGGACCTTGGGCTCGCCATGTTCAACGATATACTCGGCAGGAATGGCAATTTGTCGCCACGAGAATTTGCTACCACCTTCGAGCTTGAGCTGCTCCATTTTGGCAATCATGTCGTCGCGGGTGATGCCATACGCGACAGTGTCGACCTTGGCCCATATGCAGGCAGCCATGCACATCGGGCATGGCTCGGCAGTTGAATAGAGGATGCAACCCTCGAGATATGGTGATTGCAGCGCTTGGCAGGCCTTGCGTATAGCATCTATTTCAGCGTGACCATTGACCGGGTCGTTGGCTGATTTCAATGTTTCGTAACCAGTGGCAATCACTTTTCCGTCTTTGACAACGACAGACCCATGTCCATAATCGCCGTTTGCCTTGGACCCATATGCCGCATCGAGTGCAAGCTGCATGTGTTCTTGTGTGGGTGTAATCATATCGTCTCCTGTTTCTATCCTCTATATTAGTAAGTATAGCGTACACTGTAACTATGGATAGGTTAAATGAGAATCAGCGGCAAGCTGTCGAGGCAGTGAACGGCCCGCTACTCATTGTCGCTGGGCCGGGGACCGGCAAGACAAAGACGTTGGTGGCGCGAATTGCGCATATTATTGAGAGCGGGGCGGCGAAGCCAGGCGAGGTGCTGGCGCTGACGTTTACGAACAAGGCTGCGGCGGAGATGCGCGAGCGCGTGGCGACTGCCATTGCTGGCGACGCGTCGAATGTCACGACGTTTCATGCACTGTGCTACCAGCTACTGATGGACGAAAGCGGCCAAGCATTGAAATTCGTCAGCGAGCCAGAGCGAGCGATGATTATCAGACGGCTACGTAAAAGCGCGGAGTTGAAGACATTATCGGCACAGGAGCTGGGACTGGAAATCTCGCGGCTGAAGAATGGCGCGTCGGCTGATGAGTCTGCTGCGAAGCTGCTTGCTGGCTACAACCAAGCGCTGGAAGCGCAGGGACTGTGCGATTTTGATGATTTGCTGCTGAAGACGCGTGAGCTACTGGCAACCAAGAAGCCGAAGTTGCCGTACAAGTACATATTGGTCGATGAGTTTCAGGATACGAATGCACTCCAGTATGAACTACTGCAACTTCTGCGAATCAGCGATAATATTTGCGTCATCGGCGACCCGCTGCAATCCATCTATGGCTTTCGCGGGGCAGATAGCACAATGTTTGATAGATTCCGGGCGGGCTTTCCAGGTGCGCAGACGGTGCACCTGTCCATCAATTACCGCTCTGTGCCAGAAGTCGTGCAGCTAACGAATGCCGTATTTCCTGACTCGCCAAAACTTGAAGCGCATACGAATGTTGCGGGTGAAGTAAAAGTCGTCGAAGTGCTGAATGAATACAGCGAAGCCGCGTGGATTATCGGCGCAATCGAGCAATCAATCGGCGGCAGTACATTTCTGAAAAGTCACGATATGGACTATGCGCACCACGACGCGGCGCATACTTTTTGCGATTTTGCTATCATCTACCGCACGCACCGCGTCGGCCGGATTGTACAGAAGCTGCTCGCCGAGTCAGGCATTCCATACCAAGTCGTGGGCGAGGGTTCGTTCTATGAGCGCCCGGCCATCTGGGCGGCGATACACATCATGCGCTACTTGGCTGAGCCGTCTGGTGAAAACAGAGCTGCACTCGGCTCGCTTGCAGCGCTGAGGAAACTTTCGCTAGGGCAGGTAGATGCGCTGCTCGAAAAGCTCGACTCCGAGCAGAAGGTCAGCGAGCTGGCGAGCACTATTATGGATACATTCGGCCTCGACACGACCGACCGCGCGCAGTTCATTAGTAGCATCGTGCGATTCGACGACGCGGGGCTTACGGCGTATATTACGCATGTCGACGAATTACTCAGCGCGAATTTCTACGACTCAGCTGCCGACGCAGTGACACTTACGACCATCCACGCCGCCAAAGGCCTGGAGTTTACGCATGTATTCCTCATCGGAGCCGAAGAAGGCATCTTGCCACACGAACGTAGCGACACTGACGAAGAGCGACGGCTTTTCTACGTCGCAGTCAGCCGTGCGAAAGCCAAGCTCGACATCCTCCATGCTCGTACCCGCAGTGGCGCGCCTGCCAAGCCATCTCGCTTTGCTCGCGACATTGACGCCTCAGTGCTCCCGCAAACCCAAGACGAAAACATGTCCGCCCAACAGCGCCGCCTCACCAAGCGTACCGTCAAGCGCAGCCAAGGCACGCTGTTTGATATATAAAAGCTTTTATCTGCCAGGAGGCGTATACTAAGTGTATGAGCGATGTCGATGCGTACATACAGGGATTTGACGGCGAAGTGGAGACGCGCCTACTAAAACTGCGCGACCTGGTACGATGCGAAGTGCCAGAGGCTGAAGAGGGCATTATGTACGGCTTGGTCGGCTATAAACTAAACAAAAAGCCGCTAGTATATTTCGGCGGATTCACGCACCATGTGGGATTTTACGCCACGCCAAATGGTCACGAAGCCTTTGCTGAGGAATTCGCCAAGTACAAGCAGGGCAAAGGCTCGGTGCAATTCCCGAATGACCAACCGCTGCCGATAGACTTGATTAAGCGAGTAGTTGCGTACCGCAAGGACGAGGTGGGCTGATGGAAGTTCTCAAAAGTCTTAATCTCGCTCTGCGCTTTGCGCTCGAACTTTGCATGTTGGCCGCGCTCGCGTATGGCGGATACAATTTGCCCGTACCGTCATGGCTGAAAATTGTCCTAGCTGTGATGTTGCCGGTGGTTGCGGCAATCCTATGGGGCTTGTTTATCGCACCCAAGGCGAACTTTCCGCTTGGCACTGGCTGGCGGATTGCGCTCGAGATAGGATTATTCGCTACGGCATGTGTACTATTGGCTGTATCTCACCATGTATATTTAGCTATCGGGCTAGCCGTTTTGGTCATTATGAATGAACTACTACTGGGGTACTGGAAATAGTAAATAGGAGGATTATATGAAAAAGATAGCAAACATTTTGGCAGTCTCACACGAATTAGCCCTCGCGATTGTGGCTCGTGCAGTGGAGGAGGGTTCAAAAAGCGGCGTTGCTGTATCTGTGGCCGTAGTTGACCCATCGTTGCAGCTTATCGCCTTTGCGAAGAGCGATGGTTCGACTGCACATAGTGTTGAAACAAGTCGACGCAAGGCGCAGACTGCTGCATCGACTCGTAAAGAATCTGGCTGGATGGCTGAAGACTTGGCGTTAGCGTTGCCGCTTGCAGCGGGCAACCTGTTGACCAATATTCCTGGCGGCATACCGATTGTTGTCGATGGTGCTGTTGTTGGTGGGTTTGGTATTGCTGGCGGGACCGTCGAGCAAGATAAAGCAATTGCCGATGTTGTTTTAAAAATGATAGAGGAGGGATGAATGAAAAAAATAGCAACTGATGCCGTAGCCAAAAATGACGCGATACTGTCGCAAGCAGTAGAAGCGAATGGACTTGTATTTGTATCCGGCCAGATTCATGCCGATAGGAACTGGAAACTCATTGGCGAGACTAATAAGCAAAAGTTTGACGCATGCATGAAGAATATCGAAGCGATTTTGAGCGCTAACTCATGCTCGCTGCATGATGTGGTAAAGCTGACAATTTTTACGACTGACATGGCCGCCATACCAGAGATTAACGAAGTGTATGCAAGCTACTTTGGAGAAATACTACCAGCTCGTGAAGCGGTAGGAGTCGCAGCACTACCTTTAGGCGCAAGCGTTGAGGTAGTAGTAATTGCATCGAAGAGAAACTAAGGTGAAGCTAAAGGAATTTATTCTTGAGCATCGAGCCGTATCTGGCATAGTAGGATGTATAGCGGCATTGATGATTGCAGGTGTGTACTTGACTGCAGTGCCGGAAGAGACTTCAGCAGCACCAGTGTACGCCCAGTTAATTCTGCGCTATGGGCATTCGCTTTGTTGGGTGTTGCTGGCTATTGCGTCGGGGCTATTTACTATGCATGGACCAACCAAACTTACTATAGCCTTCGCGTATAGCGCGGCTATTGTCTACGCGATTTTCATGCTGACATTTTTGATAACAAAAGGATAGGAGGAAGTACAAATGCAAAAAATAATCCCAAACATCTGGAGCAATGGCAAAGCCAAGGAAGCGGCGGAGTTTTATACCACGGCATTTCCAAATAGTGAGATTGTGGCCACGAGCTACTACCCGCAGACAGCCGAGGAAGGCCTGGCTGACTTTCAGCAAGATTTGGCGGGCAAGGAATTGACAGTAGACTTTACGATTGGAGGCTTTCGTCTTTCGCTCATCAACGCCGACGATACGTTTGCGCCGAATCCGTCGATTTCGTTCTTCGTGAACTTCGACCCGTCACGCGGTGAGACGCGGGAACAGCTGGATGAACTCTGGGACAAACTGAGTGACGGCGGGCAAGCCCTTATGCCACTCGACAAGTATGACTGGAGTGAATATTACGGCTGGGTGCAAGATAAATATGGTGTTAGTTGGCAACTGATGCTGAGCAGTCCAGACGGTGACCCGCGGCCATTTATCGTGCCATCACTCCAGTTTGGCGGCGCTGCGCAAAACCGTGCAGCTGAAGCTATCGACTACTACACGTCGGTATTTGAAAACGCTGAGAAAGCTAGTGCGTGGCCTTTTGGCCAAGCGACCGGTCCGGCGACTGCCGAAAGTTTGATGTACGCAGATTTCCAAATAGACGGCCAATGGTTTGCAGCCAACGACGCTGCCGTGGAGCAAGACTTTACCTTCAGTCCAGGCATTTCACTGATGATTAACTGCAAAGACCAAGCCGAAATCGACTACCTGTGGGAAAAGCTTTCGAGCGTCCCCGAAGCCGAACAGTGCGGCTGGTGCCAAGACAAATTTGGCGTCTCATGGCAAGTCACTCCAGAAAACATGGAAGAGCTCATGAAGATTCCCGGCGCCTACAAAACCATGATGGAGCAGCACAAAATCGTCATCGCGGAGTACTAGTAGGTAGGAGTCTAGATTATGATACAAATCCCTTATTACGAGACATCAAACTTCGTCTTCTCAAATTTTTCAGCCCACTCTGTTGAGTACAAAGACGTAGTATACCCTACGGTAGAGCATGCGTTTCATGCGCAGAAGTTTGACAGCCTGCCCGAGGTGCAGGAGCGCATCCTGCATGCTGGTAGCCCGCTGGAGGCGTGGACGCTCGCGCAGGAGTACAAGTCGCAACGGTATGCCGATTGGGATGATATAAAGGTCGGTATCTTGACTGAAATCGTCCGTGCCAAAGTCGCTCAACATGAGGAAGTACGCGATGCACTCCTCGCTACGGGCGGCGAAGAGATTGTGGAGGTCAACCCAAATGATGACTTCTGGGGGAGCGGACCGGATGGTAATGGACAGAACCAGGCGGGCAAGATACTAATGGCCATTCGCAGTGAGATTCAGTGATGAGCTTTGCGCGGCAGCGGCTTAGTACACGATAACCTTGTCGCCTACCTTCATGAAATTGTACACCCATTTGGCCTGGCTTTTGCTGCCGATATTGACGCAGCCATGGCTGCTGCGGGCGTAGCCGTAGGCGGCAAAGTCGGCTGAGTAGTGGAAGTACATGTTCGGGTCGAACATGACCGAGAGCGGCATGGCACCTTCGCCGTAGCGCTTGCTCGATGGGTTCGGGTCTTTGTTGAATACCTTGTAGGTGCCCTTGACAGTGTGGTGGACGCGCATGTTGCCCTTGCTATCCTCGGTCCAGCCGCCGATGCGAACCTTGATGGTTTTGACAGCCTTGCCATCCTTGTAGAAAGTGGCAGTACGCTGCGCTTTGCTGACGCAGGCAACGCGGCCTTTGGTTTTGCAGCCTTTTGGTACTGGGTTTGCTACCTTGAGCTGGGGGTTTTTGGCGAGGCGAGTCCACGTATTGGGGCCGGTGATAGCGTCGTCTGACAGGTGCTGTGCGCGCTGGTAATTCAGCACGGCATTGAGCGTACCAGTGCCGACAATACCGTCGATTTTGCCGCTATAAAACCCAAGGTCCTTGAGGCGCTTTTGCAGTACTTTGCCGCAGTCGCCGCGGTAGTTGGATTTGATGGTCTTTTTGGAACAGGTTTTTATGGTGGACGAGCCGTATTGTATATCCTGTGGTGCTGTCTTGGCCTGTACGGCTCCAGCCGCAAAGAGCAGCCCGCCGATGGCGATAACAGCCACTATGCCAGGCTTTATCCACTTGTGTATTCGTGCTGTGTTCATAACCAGACCTCCCTAGGTGTACTATATCTTCTCATTATATCACATTACTATATATTTCGCAATAGGGTGCACGACATCGAGTATAATGAAGACATGAAGAAGTATGTAGTGTTGCTACGCGGCGTGAACGTCGGTGGGAATCACCGTGTGCCAAAAGCAAAGTTTCAGAGTGTGCTGGAGGGTTTGGGCTTTCGCGATGTGGTGATTTATCTGAATTCCGGCAACGCAGTGTTTGCCAGCGAGCGCGAGCCAACGTGTGAGGAAGTGCAGACAGCATTAGAAAAGAAGTTTGGGTTCAGCATTCCGACGCTCCTCTTCCCTGGCGAAAAGATGCAAGCAATTGCAGCAAGGATTCCGGCTGACTGGACGAATGACCCACCCAAGCCTGACAAATCAGGCCAAAAGTCCGACGTGCTGTATCTATTTGACGAAATTAATACACCAGAGATTCTCGAAAAACTCGGCCACAAACCAGCAATCGAAACCATGCTCTATGTCGATGGCGCCGTCCTTGCCAACATCACCCGCGCCAACCAACTGAAAGGCAGTTTGCAAAAACTCGTTGGCAGCAAACTCTACAGCCAAGTAACTGTGCGTAATGTGAATACTGCACGAAAACTTGCTGAATTAGTGAGCTAACACCGACTGTGGCATAATAGACTCATATGACATATGGAGTAGTTTTTCTTTCGGGTGCGGGCCTCGGCGGTTGGATTTGGGATGGCGTGGTGAAAAAGCTTGATGCGCCAAGCACAGTCGCGGATTATTCGTCTGTTCGTACTAACAAAGACGCAAGTTTAGATGATTATGTCCGGGCGGCAGCAGACAGCGCGAACCAGCTGAACGCAGACAAAATCATCATCGTGGCGCACTCAATTGGCGGGGTAGTTGGTAGTGAATTAGTAAAACAATTGGGCGAACGGGCTGGCGGATTTGTTGGCGTTAGTGCTGTTGTGCCGGCGCCAGGCGGCAACTTTTTCTCGTGTCTGCCGTTCCCGCAGAAATGTATCATGCCTATCATCGTGTCGCTTTCTGGTACGAAACCACCGGAAAGCGCAATACGCAGCGGCCTTGCCAATGGTCTTGATGAGTCCACGACCGATAAAATCATTTCCTCATTTACCCCAGAGGCAAAAGGCCTTTACACTGGCAAAACGACTCGCCAAAAATTACCTGATATACCCTATAGCTATATTCGCACGACTGACGATAGAGAGTTGCCGCTTGCTATCCAAGACTCCGCCATCAAGCGTCTGCCAAATCCGAGCGTGCACGATATCAAGACTGGGCATTTGCCAATGCTTACAAATGCCAGTGAGGTAGCAAATGGCATCAAGCAACACCTCTGTAGGCTTTCTCAAGTATAGCCACGCCAAGTTTACCTTCCATGCCAAGCATAGCTTCGCTCACCCGATTGGCCTTAGTGGTGTCTGGGTCACGCAACATTTCGTCTAGGCTTTCTGGGACAATCTGCCACGTTATGCCCCATTTATCTGTAAGCCAGCCGCAAGACAGCACTTTACCACCCTCTAACAGCGCGTCCCAATACTTGTCTATCTCTGCTTGGTCTTTGCAGGTTACCAGCACTGAAGTCGCCTCATTGCGCCTGTAATACGCACCACCATTCAGAGCGGTGAAGTTCTGACCGTGTAGCTCAAAATCTACGGTTGATACAGCCCCAGCTTTTGTGCCAGCCATTTTTGCCTCAGCCTCTGAGACATGCGATTTGTTGACTATTTTTGCATCGTCAAACAGCGATACGTAAAAATCTGCCGCTTCTTCTGCTCCGCTCTCAAGCCAAAAGAACGTTACTATTTTTCTCATGTGAACCCCCTTGATTAGATTGTTAAATCACTATGTTAATGATAGTAATATACCTAGCTTATCATAGTTAATTTGATAATCAAAGTAATTATTGCTATACTGTGTATAATGAAACGAGCAGCTAACAGGTCTCAGTGTCCGATAAACTTCACCACAGAAATCTTTGGTGATACTTGGTCTATGCTCATTTACCGCGACATGGCAGCACTCGGTAAAAAAACATTTGGGGAGTTCATGGAGTCAGATGAAAAAATCGGCCCAAGTGTCCTCTCGGAGCGATTGGCTCATTTAGAAAAAGCAGGAATAATCCAGAAATCACAAGACGAAAAAGATAAGCGAAAAGCAATCTACACGCTCACTGAAACGGGTATTAAGGCGGTGCCGATACTCTATGAAGTAGCGGTTTGGGGTTCACACACCAGCCCTCATCCAGTCGCGCACCCGACATGGTTTGAGTCTATGAAATTCGATAAAGATAAAGTGATAGACGCTTGGATTGTTGCACTCAAAGCGGGCGACTCGTATTTTATTGGAGAAAAGAGCGTTATTAAGCAGCTTGGATTGGTGTAGTTACTTTGCATGCATAGCACGTCATGACGCTATATCTGGGGTAGGTACGCTAGATATAGCGTAGCTCTAATAACTCAAATATACTTTTCGTTCGCCTGCCACAACCCGCGCTTTTTGTCCAAGCGGCAACACTACTTGCGGATCAGTATGCCCGAAATCAAGATTTTGGACGATCGGAATATGTGCGCTGTACTGGCGCACGGTGTTTATGACTGTTTCGCGCTGCTGCCTGCGGTAGTCTGCCTTTTGCTCTGGCGTAAGTTGTTTGTTAAACTCCCATGCTTTTGGTCGCCCGACCAGCACCGCTTGGAACTTGTCCAGCCAGCCGCGCTCGCCTAGTCCTGTCAGTAGATATTCAATAATCCAGTGTTCGGGTATGTCCTCGGCGGTTTCTAGTACCAAAATCGCGCCGTCTATATCGTCATCACTTGGCAAGTATTTTGCTGCTGCCATTTGCGCCACAAGGCTTTCTACGCAGCCGCCCCACAAAACGCCCTCGGCGTTTGTGTCACCGTCCCACTGCAGGTCGTCGTTTGGCTCTAGTTTGCGCTCCAGTGCCAAGTTTTCTTTTACCGACCAATCCAAGCCCTCGTCGTTGTATTCGCGTGCAACTTCTAGCACAAACTCGCCCTCATCAAACAGTGCGTGCTTTATAGAGTCTACGGTCATATCAAACATCTTGCTGTTCATGCCAAACTGGTTCATAATGCCACCGCCATAGTATGACGGTATACCTAAGTTCCATAGAAAATTATGCAAGTGTGTATTGTCACTATAGCCAAAAAACGGCTTTGGATTATCTAGAAATACTTGCGGGTCTAGGTACTTGATAAGTTTTATCTGGTCATTGCCGCCGATAGAGGCAAACACCGCCTTGTTATTCGGGTCGGCAAATGCCGCCATGACATCACGCGCCCTGTCTTCAAGCGACGCACCCATTGTGCGAGTGGCGGGGTATTCTACAGGCACAAGACCAAACATATCGCGCATACGCTCCAGCCCTAAATCTTGCACCCACGGAAAAATAGCAGGCAGCCCCGCAGACGGTGAGATGATGCCGACTTGGTCGCCGCGTGAGAGTTTGGGGAGGGTTTGGAGGTGTTTCATAGCTCTATTTTACCATTTTTACTCGTTTATTTTGCGGGCGTAGCCCCCTGCTATTATTTGCTAAATAAGGACGTTTCTTATTCAAAAAAAGAAAAAAGAAGCACCTTGCTTCAATACAGTAGCGACAGTGCTCCAAAAAACGAATGTTTTTACGCTGATTGTCGATGAATACCATCTATATACTATAATTGCTATTCATCCTAGGATTGGGCTTGGCGGCTCAATCACTACTTACAGTATAGCATAATTACTTCTCAAGTTCAATAATCGTCTGAGCTTTGGTGACGACCAATAGTCGCTTGGCGCGAGGATTTGCCTTGAATTCGCGCTCAATCTGAGGCATATACTGGCGATACGACCCCTGCATGCGCCGCAAATCGAGCACAATATTCGGCGACTGCTTGGACGCGGTATACATATTGCGGCTGATAACGTATTTCCCGGTGCCTTTTGGGTTCTTGATTTCCCATTTCAGGCCATTCATAGTGATGTCGGGTGTCTTGAAGCCTTTGATATTCCCAGGCGAAAGCACCTCTATATCCGTCTTGGCATATTTCCAGAGGGCGTAGATTGTACGCATCTCAAACTTATCGCGCAGTTCGCTCAAGATGAGATTACGACCACCTCTGTTCGGGGTGCTTTTGTCTGCTTTTGCTTTCTTTATCATTACCTTTTTATTGTACCACCTACGCTATATCTGGTATAAACACGCTAGATATAGCGTGTTTATCCGTACTTTCGTTTATCGCTTGGCTTGTTTTGCGCATTCACTCCGTGAGCACACAAAAATGATATAATAACAGAGATGAATTTAAAACAAACACTGAACAGTATTTCATGGCCGCTCATCATATCACTCGGCTTGCTCGCACTTGTCAGACCTATCATCAAAATCTTTGGAGATGTGTTTGGCTACGAAGTAGCTCCCGAGGCAACGATTGCGATCAGCGCGGCTATCGCTGTCGTTTGGATTGCGGCAGTTGTTCTGTTGAAAGTAAAGCAGCCAATCATCACGCTTGCCCTCAGCGGTGCGGTGTATGCCGTTAGCTCTATCGCTATGGCGGTCATCGTTCAGCTATCGTTTCCGAACTTGGTAAGCGAGGAAGCAAAGCTGTCCGTTCTACTCACTGCGGGGTTGGTGGCGTCTACACTTTTTAACCTGGTGTACGGTGCGTTTTTGGGGCTGGTGGCTGCTGGTATTCAGAGAATTACCCGTAAGGGCTAATCGCTAGTATAATAAACATATGAACTTTATCACATCGAAAGACGGCACAAAAATAGCCTACGAGTGCCAAGGCAATGGCCCCGCGCTTATCTTGGTCGGCGGCGGCCTAGACGACGGTTCGGAAAATCGCCAACACATGCCCGAACTTGCCAAGTATTTCACGGTATACAACTATGCTCGGCGCGGACGGAGCGAAAGCGGCGACACTCTGCCCTACGCGCTAGCGCGCGAAATTGAAGATATAGAAGCCTTGATTGCCGAGGCTGGCGGCCCCGTTTATCTCTTTGGCGCATCGTCGGGCGGCGCGCTGGTGCTGGAGGCAGCTATGGCTGGTGTAAATGCCGCCAAGCTGGCAGTGTACGAAGTGCCGTACTCGGTTGAGGACTACATGATTGCCGCCTGGCAAGACTATCGTACACGGCTTGATGCAGCCCTTGCGACTGGTGACCTCGACCAAGCCCTGACATTGTTTATGCGTCTGGCTGGCTCGTCTGACGAAGGTGTTGAGGGAGCGAAACAGTCCGAGTATTGGCCGGGCATGCTGAAGGTGGCGCCAACATTAGCCTACGATGCAGCCTGCCTGGGCGATGGACGCGTGCCGGCAGAGCGCCTCACCGCTATCACGCAGCCGACATTAGTCCTGACTGGCACCGTCATGGCCGAGGGTATGAGTGAGCTGCAACCGAGCTTTTTTGCCGACGCCGCCAAGCTGGTAGCCGACAGCATCCCGCACGCCGAGCATCGGGTGCTTGAGGGGCAAAGTCATATCGTTGACTCTAGTACACTGGCCAAAGCGCTGAACGAGTTTTTTAATTAAGGCAAGGCACACTATATCTGGCGTACGCACGCTAGATATAGTAGAATAAGCATGAGTAAACCCGCCGTAGCATAAGATAGAGCCGGTCGCTACCGCTCGCAAAATATCTTGCGGTTTCATCTATCAAGCACCTATATATAACTAATATAAGGAGCTAGAAATGGCAGACGTAAAAAAGAAGCAGCAATGGGGTCAGGAGCAAGAAGACCTGTGGCGTAGCCTCCGCAAGGAGAACTACCAGCACTGGCGCGCCTGGGGCTCATGGTTCAGCTGGGGTTCACCAGTGGGCCTCGGGCTGATTGCCGTCGAGCTGGCGATTGCTTTCGCTATCGTCAAATGGGCGCTTAGCCTATAGGCTGCGGACGACAGAGTAAAATACCACCTACGTCGGGTGGTATTTTATATTGCAAGTAGTCTCACGACTGCTGCTTGCTATAATCAATACATGACAAAACGCTGCGACTGGGCAAAAAATGAGCTGGCGATTCGCTACCACGATGAAGAGTGGGGCGTGCCGATTCATGATGATCGGAAGTTATTTGAGCTGCTGATTTTGGAAGGGGCGCAGGCCGGGCTAAGTTGGGATACGGTGCTTGCCAAGCGCGAAAATTATCGCAAGGCATTTGATGGTTTTGACCCGCAAGTGGTTGCACGCTATGACGACGAAAAACATGCGGAGCTTCTGCAAAACGCTGGCATTATCCGTAACCGCCTGAAGATTGCATCGGCCACCAAAAACGCTAAAAGCTTTATTGCCATTCAAAAGGAGTTCGGGAGCTTTGACGTGTACCTATGGAACTTTGTGAACGGCAAGCCGATTGCCAATCGCAGAGAATCAATCGCTGATATTCCGGCTACGACTGAGCTGTCGGATATAATCTCGAAAGATTTGAAGAAGCGCGGTTTTACTTTTGTCGGTTCAACAATCGTTTACGCCTACATGCAGTCGGCCGGGTTGGTGAACGACCATCTCACGAGCTGCTTTCGCTACAGTTCTTAGCCGAATATTACAGCAGCCAGGCCGAGTCCGGCAAGGATAGCAGCGAGGATTTTGCGCTGCAGATAGTCGCGTTCGCCCAGCAAGAGGGCGCCAAAAGCTACAATCAACACGACGCTGATAGCGGAAACGAACGTAGCGACACTGACGAGTGCGCCAGCGGCGAGCGCGAAGATGAACGCCCAGTTGGAGAGTGAGCGCAGGGCCATGAGGCCGATGATTTGTTTGGTAAGGATATATTTGCGCGGTAGTTCGTAGCGACGGGCGAGCAGTACGGCCCACATGACCACACCGACTGTAACGGTAATGATAGGCGCGCCGGTAAATACACCCACATCATGGATAAGCTGCTTTTCGATGACGTTCATGATACTGATGCTGACGGCTGCCAGCACCGCCCATGCAATGCCTTGCTTAGCGACCGCGCTACTGCCACGCTGGCGGATGATGACGATAGCGGCGAGCACCAGTGCGCCGCCAGTGATTTGCCATACAGACGGCACTTCGCTGAGAAGCAATGCGGCAAGCACGGTGGCGATGACGATGCGTAGGTTGTACACGACTGAATACGTGCTGGCTTCTAGGTAATGCAATGCTTTAGTGATAGAAAAAAGGATGATAACGCTCAGCGCCACAGCTGCACATGAAAGTGCGATGCTAGCGGGCGTAAACCGGCTGATATCTATCGGCAAAAATGGCGCGGCGATAATCATCGGTAACATAATGCCGGTTTGCAGCAGCGTGGCCAGCACCCATGGGTGCAACTGGCGAGCGACAGCCTGCTTACGTAAGAGCAGGCTGTAGCCGACCAGGCCGACGAGGTGGAGGAGTAGAAGGATTGTCCAGGTCATGGTGCGTCTATTGTATCAATTATCGCTTCGAAACAGCGAGCTGTCGCGTAACGTAGAGGGCCACGCTAGCACCGACTAGCGTAAGCAGGCCTGCGGCAGTGCCTATGACTTGCTGTGGGTCGCCAGTGTCGGCCAGGCTGCCGCTCTGTGTGCTTGCCAGTACTCCAAGGCCTACTGGGTCGGTAATCACGCCCAGAGTCTTATCGATATCAAGCTCCTGGTCGTCGGTGACAGTGTAGCTTACAAGCGTGCCTTCGCTGACCTTGGTCATGGTTGCGCTGTTAATTGTAAAGTATGAGTTGTCAGTCGGGTTATATTTACGTACTGTTAGGCCGTCGGGCGATACATCATGATAGAGTAGCTGAACATGGGCGACACCGTCATCGCAGCCAGTTGCGGTGAACTTCACGAAGCCGGTTGCATAGTGATAGGTGGTATCTTTGGTGCTCGTAGCGGCTGCATTGATGGCCGATACGTCAGACAACGTACAACTTTCGTCGACAGTTACCGTAATGGTTTTGCTACCCGTGGCACTCGTGATAGTCGCAGTGTTTGCCGGCTCGCTTTCGTGGCTAGTGCCGTCGCCTACCAAGTGAAAGTCAAATGCTTGTCCGCCGAAGTGGTCGGCAATCCACTCTTCCCACTCGCCGTCGGTCCTATCGTATGCCGACCATTCCATATCGCCCGAGTCATAGCCGTCTACCGAGGCGTACATGTCGAGGCCCATTGCGTAGGCACAGCTGCTATCGATAGCGTCGTAGAGTTGACCCATGGTGAAGCTATACGCGCCGGAGTTGTTGGCCTGGATGACGACGTCGCCGCCCTCGCCGCAAGATAGATTAATGTTGGCGTGCGGCACTGGCTGGTCAGTCGTTTTGTCGATGACGTAGCCATGCATGGCGACCGCGTTAGCATTGTAGCCGCTCGGCGTATCGCACTGCGTGCTGAAGCGCCACGCGTAGGGTGAGCTCATGCCCTCGTAGTAGGCGGTGGTGTCGCCATCGCTGTAGTAAAACAGGTTGTTTGGAATTTCCATGGAGTAGGTTTTGCATGGTTGCAGTAGGTTGTGGGCGGTCACGGTGACGATATTGCCCGAAAAGTCGAGGTCGCTCCAACCTTCTTGGTTGAGGATGTCCTGCGAGGTACCGTCGGTGACATTGTGGAGCTTCAGGTTGCCCTCGCTGCCGTAGGTGAGTTTGTCAAAGGTCATCGATAGTGTGGCGTTGGTAGCGACGCCAGCTGCACCATTTGCTGGCGTAGTGCTGGCCAGGACTGGCGCGCTGGTGGGTGTGAGGGCAGTGACATCGACATCGAACGTGGTTTGGAGGGGTTCGATTGGCTGCCCGGCGTCGCCGAATTCCACGACGAATGGTCGAGCTGTTTCGCATTTGAGATCATTCCATTTACCGGCAGTATAGAATTGGGCGCAATCTTCACCGCCATCAGAGTTGTTTGGTTCGCCAGTATTCCAATTGGTATAGTTGCCACCCACAGCTGAGCCGCTGCCATTGCCGCTCCAAAATTGCGTGCCAGCCTCGGGCCCGGTCTCCCAGTGCCATGCGCCTTCGGTCGCGATATCATTGGCGCCCATCCAGCCGGTTGCTTGCAGATGGTCCCATACGAACTGATTTTCGTCAGCATCGGTGATAGTGGCAAGGTAGCCGGTTTTGCCGCCAAATGTGTAAGTTTCAGCTGCATTCTTGGCGTTTTGCCATGACATGAGTGTCGGTACGATGATGTAGGCGTGGCCATTGCCGCCAGGGCCGTTATTGAATATGACGTTGCCGGCATTGTTGCCTAGGTCGGCCGTGATGGTGTAGGTTCCGACGGTCGCATTGAGGTAACGCATGCTTGCCAGTGTCTGGTTGACGTCGTCACGGGTACCCGTCAAGACGACCGACTTAGTATTGAGCCCTGTGACAGTAGCTGTCTGTACGTCGAACCCAAATTTACCACTTGGCGCGTGTACCGCGATACTCACTTGGTCATTGCCCGTACCGTTGACTTGCAGGTCAGTGATGCTGACCCACTGATTTCTACTAGTGGTTTTATCGGCAACTGTCGATAGGTCTTCGCCCGCTGCATGGGCCAGGCCCGCTGTGATAATCGGCATGACTACACCAAATCCGAGTACCAGTATACTTGCCGCTGCGAGCAATCTGTCGGTTACCCTTTTTGACTTTTGTATCTGTATCATATCCCTCCTCTTACAAATCACTCGTAGCACCACTACAGCTTTACGACTGATGACACTCCCTTTGCTTCGTAGTATAAAAGCCCTTATGCTCTGATAATAGAGGCTGGACAGTATTTATTTTTGTGAAGTATTTCACAAAATTTATTTGTACGATATAATCAGCAGCACATGAGGACATTTATCACGACGCCTGAAACAATTAAAGCGTTTTTTGTGGAGCACGGGCAGCGCATGCATTACGACAAAAAGCAAACGTTCGTGCGTGCCGACGACCCACAGCCCTGGATGTATTTCCTGAGTGAGGGTGCGGTCGAAGCAAGCTATGTGTTCGACTACAGCGAGAGCAAAATTCTCGGCTACTTCATCCCAAACACGATATTTTCGCAGAACAAGTTGTTTTATGAAAGCGACGGCGACCTGACCTATACGACTATTGAGCCGACCGTCATTTACCGTGTGCACCGCGACGTGTTTTTGCGCGAGGTCGATGCCACCATGCAGTTCATGAAAGAATATCTGCAAAACACGCTCATCCTGCGCATATTTACGACCGATATGGTGATATATCAGGGCGAACCAACCGCCACGCGCCGAGCTATCCGCTGGCTGTTACTCATGGCGAAATATTACGGCGAAGAGCGTGGCAAAGCAGTGCAAATCCAGGTGCCGCTGACGCATGATACCATCGCAAACTTCCTGCATATCAGCCGCGAAAGCGTGAGTAAAACCTTGCGTGAATTCATCCGCGGCGGATATATTTCTGTCGACAAAAAGCTGATTACTATTCACGATGTAGACAGTTTGAAGCAATTACTTATACAATAACTCCATGAGCGAGAACAAGACGGTAGCAAACGATAAAAGCGTAGAAGACTTCATAGCTTCACTTGGCGACGCGCAGCAAGCAGAGGATAGCAGGCTGCTTGTCGAGGTATTTCAGCGAGTTACCGGCGAAAAGCCGATGATGTGGGGCGGCAGTATCATTGGGTTTGGAAAAGCGAGTTTGACCTACGCGAGCGGCCGCCAGGTGGACTGGCTACAAGTCGGTTTCAGCCCGCGCAAGGGCAAAATTTCGCTGTATGTCACCTTTGATGCTGCTGATTTGACGTCGCAGTTCCCTGAGCTTGGCAAGTACAAAATCGCCAAAGGCTGCATCTACATCACTAAGCTCGCCGACGTCAACATGACCGAGCTCGAAAAACTTATCCGCACCGCATATGAAGCGGGCTACCAGTCGCCGGGGCGTGATGACGGTAAAGAGCAGGTTGTAAGTAAGGACTAATCGCTGCGACGTAACCGTGTTCAGCTAAGTAGCGATATGTCGCTGTTCGCTAGCTCTTCCTTGAGCTATCTGCTTGGCGCACTCTTCTGCCAAAATGGAGCTACGGATATGGAGCGGCGTGGTGGCTTTGGCGGCGACATCGCGCACGGTGAGCATCGGGTTCATGCTAGACTCTGACGGAGCACCGAAGTAGTACGTTGTGATACGCGCTTTAACGCCAGCCGACAAACACATTGAGCAGCTTTCGGCATTTGCAAACAAGAGGCAATCATCTAAACGCCAATCTCCACGCGCCTGACCAAGCTGACGCAGGGCGACAATCTCGGCATGAGCTGTCGGGTCGTTGCTGGTGTTGCGTATATTGTGAGCAGTGGCGAGGATAGTGCCGTCACTACTAGCAATCACGCAGCCGAACGGCGGGTTGCCTTCGGCGATAGCCTGCTCGGCTTCGTGTTGGCATTCGCGAATGAGCTCTTCTATGCGAGTTTCTGGGAGATGTGTCATGCTGCCCAGTATAGACGAAAGTAGTGCATTTGCCACTTTTTATGGATTGTTATGGTGGGGGTTGAGCGAGTAAAATGCTTGTGAATAGTATCAAAATTTGGTATAATATACCTATGACTAAAGAACAACTTCTCCGTCGTAAACGAGCCGTTGCTGCAGCGCTTGGTTCGGTGCGAGCGGAGGGGTTGGAGCCTTCGAAAGAAACAATTAGCCAGCTTGAGAAATTTGCGAAAGGCGAAGCAGATATCGATGAGATTTTGGAGCAAACACTTCGTGATATAAAGCACCAGTCCGGAGCGTAACGCATGCCGTACGATGTCGACAGAGACCCGTATATTGATGGACAGACGGGTGTACTGCGCAACTTGCTAGGGATTAAGGATGAGCCGAAGCTTGAATTAGCTGAGGCGCGCATAGCCTCTATTGCGATAACAAGGGTTATAAGCAAGAGCCACCTCGTATTCGCCAACCTTACATACGACTTCTTCATTGGTTTGCACAAACAGCTATTCGGTACTATTTATGACTGGGCCGGCCAGTTGCGCATAGTTGAAGTATCAAAGGGCACGACAAGTTTTGCCAGGGCGGAGTACCTCGAGGCAAATCTACGGGAATTATTTCGGCAGCTTGCGGCCGATGAGTACTGTAGGTCAGACAGCAAGGATGAATTCGCGGCCAAGCTGGCGCATTACTACGGTGAACTGAATGTCCTGCATCCGTTCCGCGAAGGCAATGGCCGGACCATCCGGACGTTTCTATCATTGCTTGCGGATTGCCATGGCTATTACATTGCGTGGGACCAAATGAGCGCCGATGAAAATATCCAGGCGAGCATTGCCAGCTACAATGGAGACGAAGCAGCGATGCAGGCGTTGCTACAGCGCATTACCTCGTAGTACTAGCCTAAAATCCCCACCGAGCGCGCAACAACCAGCGCGAGCGTGAATATGCTGACCACGGCTTGTGTGGCCATGAGGACTTTGGCGTGATGGGTGAGCGGCTGGGCGCCAGTATTGGCGCCGTTGAGCGAGTTGATGACAGAGATGTAGAGGTAGTCGAGGAACTTCGGCTTCCAGCTCGGGAACTCATGCGCCAGGGTTTGCTGGGTGAACTGGAAATCTTTGTCTGACTTGGTCCAGCGGCGGTTGGTCAGGCCCGGGCTATCTATTTCCCAGTACCAGAGCGCGTAGACGATGACATTGGTAAAGAATATTGCCAGCGCCGACCCCAGCAGGAGCGGCCCGTCAGTCGCCTGGCCAGTGACGAGGGCATAGACCACGACGGCGAGCGAGGCAAAGTTGGCGAGTGTGATGACGCCTATGAGCACTGTTGCTGTGCCATGATGCAGAGCGCGCCCATGCGTACCCTTGATGCCGGTCGTCACGCCGAGCAGTAGCGCCAGGGCGACTTCTACGACAATGATGACGTACTGGAAGTCCGAGAATACGCCGTGGTTCATCAGCCACACCACAATTTGTAGAACGATAGCAACGAGCAGCGCGATTTGGGCTTGGAGGATTTCGGTTTTTGTGAGCTTCATAGCTGCTCCTAGTGTAGCACAAGGCGCTATAATGAAAGTATCAGAACAGTATAATGAGAATGTCATGGTTCGCAAAGTTCCAAAAGTCCATACCGCAGCCGAATTTGACCTCGATGTACTAGCAAGCGACATCGATTTGTTTCGTTGGTTTCTGCTTTGCTACCTATTCGGCAAGCCGATTCGCTCGGAGAGCGCCATCAAGACTTGGCGGCTGTTTGTCGAGCGCAAAATGGATACGCCATGGGCAATACACGGTGCGAGCTGGCGGCAGCTGTCGACTATACTCTGCGATGGCGGCTATCGACGCTATGATACGGTGACGGCGCATGGCCTGCATATATGCATGGACAGGTTGATACGAGAGTATGAAGGTTCGCTGCTCTTGCTGCTCGAAAGCAGCCGGGACGAAGCAGAGTGCTCAAAGCGGCTGCAACAATTCCACGGCATCGGCCCCAAAGTCGCCGAGATTTTCATGCGCGAAACCGAAGAATATTTCGCGCGGCGTGTCGAATAGCTCCAGGAGGAGTATAATAGAAAGCACAAATCGTTAAGCGAAAGGAGGCAGCATATGCCATACACATCAATTAACGAACTCTCCGAGAGTGTGAGGCATGTACTCCCCGTGCATGCGCAGGAAATCTACAAAGAGGCATTTAAGAGCGCCTATGAGGAATATGACGAGCCCGAGGAGCGGCGAGGGGATGATAGCCGCGAACAAACGGCGCACAAAGTCGCATGGAGCGCAGTCAAGAAAGCCGGCTATGCCAAAGGCGAAGACGGCAAGTGGCACAAGACATCCGAATAGCTAACGATACGGGAGGATACTACATGGTGAATCAATCCGAAATGCAGGACCCGCGCAGCCAATATCCGGCAATGGATATTCCGCCGCAGCGCCAATCAGAACCTGGACTTGATAGCGAGCTCATGCCGCTGGCAGACCACGGAGCAGATACATATGTGGGAAGCGGGCGGTTGCAGGGGCGCAAGGCACTCATTACTGGCGGCGATAGCGGCATTGGGCGAGCGGTAGCAATTGCCTTTGCACGTGAAGGCGCCGATGTAGCCATAAGTTACTTACCCTCAGAGCAGTCAGATGCCGATGACGTTGTCGCCGCAATCGAAGCCGCTGGCAGCAAAGCAGCGACATTCGCAGGCGACCTAACGAGCGAGTCATTCGCGAGGGGACTGCCAGCTCAGGCAGCAGAAGCGCTGGGCGGGCTTGATATCCTCGTAAACAATGCCGGCAAGCAGGTGTATAACGACGACTTCGCAGCGCTTCCCACCAAGCAGTTGGTCGAGACATTTACTGTCAATGTCTTTGCGATGATGTGGATTACCCAAGAAGCGTTGGCATATCTGCCGGCCGGCGCCTCAATCATCAACACGACGTCTATCCAAGCCACGCAGCCATCACCCGGCCTGCTCGACTACGCGGCTACCAAGGCGGCCATCAGGAACTTTACTCAGGGTCTTGCACAACAGCTGACGCCACAGGGCATCAGAGTGAATGCGGTCGCGCCTGGTCCAATCTGGACGCCGCTGCAGCCAAGCTATGGCCAGTCTGAGGAAAAGCTAACCAAGTTTGGCACCGACACGCCGCTTGGCCGTGCCGGACAGCCGGCCGAACTAGCGAGTACCTATGTGTTCCTGGCGAGCCAAGAATCAAGCTACATATCCGGCGAAACGATAGGCGTCACCGGTGGTCGATTACGCTGATTTCTTATGCCTTCTGTCGAGAATCGCTTGCACCGACGGACTGATAGCTTTGTCGGTGCGGTGAATGCAGCCCAGCCAGCAGCAGGGCCGACGCTTGCCCTCAGCGAGCTCGGTGTGCGTCCGCTCAACCCGCCGCTGCCGAGTCTCGGGGAGCTTGGGCTCTTCTACCCAGCAAATCCATTCGTTGCGAGCGAGCGGCGTGATGCTTTGCCAAGCGGTCAATGCTTGCTCGTCGGCGAGTAAGGCCTTTTTCAAATCGGTCGGTACTTCACTATGGATAGTTCCGGCGGGGATTGTTGGATGACTCATATATCTATAGTACTACGCCTTACGCATATAGGCACGGACCGCCAGCGGTGCGAATATTGCCACGACAGCTCCGGCACCGAGGAGCGACAACCAGAAGTTTTGACCGATGATGCCTTGGTTCATGAGCTCCCGCACGGCTGAGATGAGGTGCGATACTGGGTTGATATTGGCAAACCAGGCCAGCCATGAGGGCAAGGTATCAACTGGCACGAAAGCGTTTGACAAGAAGGTGAGCGGGAAGAGGATGAGCATCGCGATGCCCTGCACACTCGACGCGGTACGTGCGACGACGCCAAAGAATGCGAATATCCAGCTGATTGCCCATGAACAAACGATAGCGAGTACGGCTGCAGCTACGACTGCGAACGTGCCGCCCTCGGGGCGCATGCCCATGATATAGCCCATGGCAATAGTGAGGGTGACCGCGATAACGTAGCGTACCATGTCGGCCAGTAAGGCACCGGCCAGCGGCGCAATGCGCGCAATCGGTAGACTCTTAAAGCGGTCGAAGACGCCTTTGTCCATATCTTCGCGCAGCTGCACGCCTGTCACGACTGATGCCGTAATGACCGTCTGGACGAGGATGCCCGGGATGATAATTGGCAGATATCCCGCGATATCACCGGCAATCGCCCCACCAAAAATGTAGGTGAACATGAGCGTAAAGATGATTGGCTGAAACACTACGTCGAACAATTGTTCGGGGTTGCGGCGGACTTTGAGTAGGCCGCGGTAGGCCATGGTGAGGGAGTTACGAATAGTTTGTGCGAGTCCGGTGTGGTTCTTGAGCTGACGCGCTGCGCCGGCTTCAATAGTCGTGGTTGTCATTATACGGCCTCCTTTTTGCCGGTGATGGCCATAAATACTTCGTCGAGCGATGGCTTTTGGACGCTGAATTCGGCGAGTTTGATGCCTTCTGTGTGCAGGGCGACGAGCAGCTCGGCAGCGTCATCGGCAACCTTGAGCGGGGCGGTGATAAGCGCGGCTTCGGGCGAGACGCTGGCCTCGACACGAAGAATTTGCTGGATAAGCTTAATAGTCTTTGCAGCATTGCGCTCGTTTGTCAGGCGTAGCTGTAGCGACGCCGTGCCCACCGAGCGCTTCAGCTCATCGGGTGTACCTTCGGCAACCACCTTGCCGTGGTCGATGACGGCGATACGGTCAGCTAATTGGTCGGCCTCGTCGAGGTACTGCGTCGTAAGCAGGATGGTCGAACCGCGCTTGACCAGCTCGCGAATCGTCTCCCACATCTGGGCGCGAGTCCGCGGGTCAAGGCCGGTCGTCGGCTCGTCCAGGAAGATTAGCGGTGGTTGGGCAATCAGGCTGGCGGCTAGGTCGAGTCGACGGCGCATGCCGCCCGAAAATTTCTTGAGCGGGCGTTTGGCGGCTTCGGTCAGGCTGAATTCTTCGAGCAGTTCGGCTGCTTTAGCTTTGGCGTCTTTGCGGCTGAGGCCGAGCAGGCGAGCGAAGATGATCAAGTTTTCGGTGGCCGATAGCGTCTCGTCGACACTGGCAAATTGCCCTGTCACGCCGATGAGCTGGCGAACGATTTGTGGTTCTTTGGATACATCGTGGCCGAAGATTTTGGCGCTGCCGCCATCAGCCTTCAGTAGTGTGGCGAGCATGTTGATCGTCGTAGTTTTGCCGGCGCCGTTGGGGCCGAGCACGCCGTAAATGCTGCCGGTCGGCACCTTCAGGCTGACGCCGTCGACGGCGCGGTTGTCGCCAAAGATTTTGACGAGTCCCTCGGCGTCGATAGCATAGGGGTGTTTGGACATTTAGAAGTCTCCTTTACTGATTTGTTCGAGTTGTGCCTTGAACTCGGTCAAGGCTTTGCTGGCCGCCGCCTTTTGGTCGTCGGTACCTTTGCTGAAAATGCTATGCATGAACTTGCGGATGTCGCTTCCATCCTTATGAAACTGGCGATGATGGGTACGTAGCGACGACGTCCGTTTGCGCCATAGCTCGCGATGGCGCTCGCACGCTTCGGCGGCTGATTCACGGCCAGCCTCGGTAAGAGTGTAGACCTTTTTGCCGTCGGTATCCTGCGAGGTGACGTCGCCCTTTTCTTCAAGTAATTGCAAAGTAGGATAGACCGACCCAGGGCTGGGGCGCCACACGCCATGGCTCTGCTCCTCGAGGTACGAGATAATTTCATACCCGTGCATGGGCTTTTCGCTCAGGGCACTGAGGATTGCTGGTTCCATCATCCCGCGTCCAGCGCGAAATGGGCCGCCACCCCCTGGTCCGAATCCGCCGCGACCGCGGCCGAACGGCCCAAATTCGTCAAATTGTTGTGCAAACATAGGTGAATGCTCCTTCCTATAACGATATATCGTTTATATTCCTTAGTATAATTAACGATATATCGTTATGTCAAGTGTATTTTAAGTAGCAAGCTACTTCTAGAGGAAATCTTAGCCAAGTACTCGTAAAGCTTTGGGATGGATTTTGTAGGCAAGCGGCGACGAGAGCTTCGAGACTTCACCGTCGTGCGAGACGGAGAGGTGCGAACTGGTCGTTTCGATGGTGAGTTCGGCGGGGTAGTATTGGTTGAATTCGTGGAGGTCCTTTGCCTTGCCAATGAGCGCGAAGAGGGCGATTTTCAGGAGTGTTAGGCGCGACTTGGTCTTGGCGGCGTACACGGTGAGGACGCCTTCGCCGAGCCGAGTACGCTCAGTGCCGCCGAGCTGTGCGAGTGAGTAGCGGTTGTTGCCGATGAAGATGAAGGGCGTCGTGAATGGCTCTCCGTCGATAGTCACGCGGTAGGTCTTGAAGCGGACGAGCGCCCGCAACGAGGCAGCGACAGCGGCTGGCCACTTGCCAACGCGGTCCTCGATGTCTTCGCGGGTGCGCAGCGACAGCGGGTAGATGCCGAGGCTGGAATTGTTGATGAAGTATATGTCGTCGACGCTGGCGATGTCGATGGCGCGCAGCTTGCATTTCTTCAGCCGAGCGAGTGCTTCGTCGACGTCCTGCGGAATGCCGAGGTCCTTGGTGAAGTGGTTTAGCGTGCCGCCAGGCAGCGGGACGAGTGTGGCTTTGGTGCCGGTGACCAGTCCGGCAACGGCACTGACGGTGCCATCGCCGCCGATGACAGCAATGTGAGCTGCTTTCTTGATGTACGGTCGCAGCTTGTGCTCGAAGCCGTCGCCAATGGGGACGAATTTTTCTACCTCAATGCCTGCGGTGCTACATTTTTGGCGCAGCTCGCTTTTACTCAGGGCTGAGCCGGACTTGGGATTGTAAACCAACACGATTTTCATGCCAAGGGTCTCACGATAAATATGACGATACAGAGCGCTGCGCCGCCGAGTAACCAGCCCGCCGCAACGTCGCTCGGGAAATGCGCACCTAGGTAGACGCGCGAGATGCCAATGAGGATGATGAGCAGCACGAGCAGCGCGGTAGCGATATAATTCCACGGCTGCGGGAGCAAGTGCCAAGCGAGATAGGCGAGCAGTCCATACGCGATTGCAGAGCCGCTCGAATGCCCGCTCGGGAAGCTATTGGTCTGCAAATAAAGATTGGTCGAATACTCTGTAAGTGGTCTGTCGCGGCCGATGAGCAGTTTGATAATCGACCCGATTCCCAATGTCAGCCACACAGCTAGGCCGCTGAGCGCCAGGCGCAAGTTCGACTGGAGATACCCGTAGAGCGCGATGCCGCTGCCGATGGTTAGCGTCACCATTGGCAGACCTAGCGTGGTTACTACGATGAAAAACGGCTCCAGCCCAGCTGGCCAGCTAGTGACGAAATGAGTAAGGCTTGTATCAAACCGATGAAGGAGAGGTCTCATACTACCATTAGTATACCATTTAGGTGTATGGAGAGGTACAATGTCACATGTACGTTACATTATGACAGAGGTAACGCAACTACCAGTTGACAGAAAAATGCCAGTTGTTATACGCGGTTGGTAGTGCACGTTTGCTGCTCGCGATAGACTTGAGGTATGATAGCACTAACGAAAGGAACTATATGAAGTTATCGCTAAACATCCAAACCTTGCGTCGGAGCAAGGGTATGAGCCAAGAGCAGCTAGCAGATGCGCTCGATGTCTCGCGCCAAGCAGTGTCGCGCTGGGAGTCAGGCGACACTGTGCCAGAAATCGACAAACTGGTCATACTTAGCGAACTATTTGACGTATCGCTCGATGAACTCGTTCACGAAACAAAAGGCGCAGACAAAAGTAGCAAAGATATGGCTACACGTAAAGCTGAGTTCGACCGTACTTATCATCGGTTTGCCAATGCTATCGCTGGAAGCGTCGGGCTTATCATCATGAGCCTTGTCCCTACGGTGCTATTTGGCGATGCGTACGAAAGCGCGGCGCTGTTCTTCCTGGGGGCAATAGTGATTGCTGTGCCGACTATCGTGTACTACTCGATAATGCTGAAGGCCGCACGCGATGAGCTGGGCGCTGACCTTGCCAAGCTGTATACTGCTCACGATGCAGCTGCCTATGCTCGGCCATTTGCCGCACAATTGGTCGCCGGTCTCTGTCTCATACTCCTAAGTGTCGTCTATGTCGTTGCGGTCCAGACGCTCATCGGCGAGGACACGGCGGGACGTTGGGCACCAGCCGGTATGTTCGTAGGCGTAGCTGTGGGCGTGATGCTTATCGTACGCGGCAGCATACTGCGAGGACGCTTCGAGCGCGTACAGATGCGTACAGGCGTAGCGAACGCCGATACTGATAATCCCTTGGTCGGAAAAATCTGCGGTACCATTATGTTATCAGCGACACTCATCTTCCTGCTGTGCGGCTTCCTTGGTGATTTATGGAGCAGCGCATGGATAGTCTTCCCGGTCGGAGGCATCCTATGCGGGATTATTAGTATCATCTTTGGCAAAGACGACACGCAGCAGAGCTAGCTTGCGGGGTCCGAACCAGGTGAGGTCTAGGCGTCGCCTTTCTGCGACAGGCGAGCCACCCACATGACTAGTTTGTAGACGGCAGCCAAGCCGACGAGTACGTAGACGGTGCGGGCAAGTGCCGAGCCTTCGCCGAATAGTCCATCGACCAAGTTATACTCGAAAGCGCCAACCAACCCCCAGTTCAGCCCTCCGACGATGATAAGTAATAATGCGACGGCGTTCACAGTTTTCATATGCGTACCCTCCCAATTAGTTGTACTTCTAGTGTACGCCCATTGAGCGGAGAAGTCTACAAGACCTGTAGGGTAAACCCTCACTTTTACGCGCTCACCTGCTGCTTGCATAAGCGATATACAACTGGTATGATTGGCAGTATATGCGAGGGGCTTTGGGGGCATGGGTACGAAAAGTTGGTGAGCGGCCACTCGTCTTTGTTTGTGCGGTGGTAAGCCTGGCAGCGGTACTAGCACTTTCTAGTCAACTTCCTACTGCATTTGCCAGTTCTACAACGCCGAAGCTCGTCGCACGCTGGACATTTGATGGTGTAGCAACAGGTCAAAATGCTCCAGATAGTATAGGTTCCAACCACGCTGTGCCGGGAAGCGAAGATGTGTTGCCGCCAGCACCATCGGGCGATGTGCCGCCGGTTTCTTATACCAATACTGCCAGTATGCAGTTTGATGGGTCGAACTATTTCACTATCAATAACCCCGTGTCGAAGAACTTTACCATATGCGCCTGGATAAAGACCACGAGTAGCGGCGGCGGCACAGAGCACTGGACAAGTGCGCCTATCATGGATAGCGAAGTGGGTGGCGTGGCCTATGACTTTGGGTTTGGTGTGGGCAACGGCGGCAAGCTGATGTTTGGCAATGGCGGCGTGTACCCGGAAGATGACCCAAGTATGGTCAGTGCCTATTGGGATGAGCAGGTAAACGGCGCGACTACCGTGAATGATAATACGTGGCACAATGTATGCGTGACGCGTAATGGCGATACGGGCGAGAATATTCTGTATGTCGATGCACAGGTAGACGGCAGCGGCACGAGCGGTATCGGCACGCAAACAGAGAACGCCTATGCACGCATCGGCTGGGGGTATGACGGTGCAGAGCTATATCAGGGACTCATTGATGATGTGCGTGTCTACAATGGCGTGCTGACCCAAGCGCAATTGGCAAATCTGACGGCCGGGAGTAATGACCCTGACCTAGCACCCGGTGATGATGGCGATGGAATTGATGGCAGTATTGAGGCGGCCGCACCAAATGGCGGTAACGCGAATGGCGATAATATACCCGACAATGAGCAGCCGAACGTAGCTAGCTTTGTAAATAGTGTGACATCACACTACGTATCGGTGGCGGTGGATAGCGGCTGTAATCTTTCTGCCGTGCAGTCGCTGGCGCAGAATGGTCTAGGGACTGATGGTAATTATAGATACCCTGTAGGATTGGTTAATTTCACTGCGCACTGTGCATCCACTGATGTGAAGCTGTATTTTTACAACCCGCCAGCTGGCGACTTTGCGCTGCGCAAGTACATACATAGCCAATATAACGACGTGGCGGGGGCGACATTTACGCGCACAACCATCGGCGGGTTGCCGGTACTTATAGTGTCATACCATCTGACAGATAATGGGCCTCTAGACGCTGACGGTATGCTCAATGGCGCAATAGTTGACCCGGTCGGCCCTGCGGTCGTAAGTGCAAGCGGCAACGGAACGCCGAGTGACGATGATGGAAGACTTGCGGATACGGGTGTAAGTACAAGCTTGGCCTTGAGTATAGCCAGCACCCTGCTAGCAGTTGGTGTGTCGGCGCTTGCCTTGCAGCGGCTTGCAAGGCATGGTGGTTAGTGTCGCCACTACTGCCGCACGCCTAATGCTTTAGTCGCTTGCTCGATACTCCACTATGTCGCCCGGTTGGCAGTCGAGCGCACGGCAGATAGCGTCGAGGGTAGACAGACGGATGGCTTTTGCCTTGCCGTTTTTTAGGATCGAGAGGTTGGCCAGAGTGATGCCCACCTTTTCGGCCAGTTCCGTGACGCTCATCTTGCGCCTGGCGAGCATAACGTCGATGTTGATAATAATCGCCATGCCCTACACCGTCAAATCATTTTCTGATTTAATAGTGACCGCTTCGGCCAAGAGTCGTTGTAGAAGGCTCATCGCGACACCAATAATCAGCGGCATACCCGTGAGGAACAACCCAATCAGCATCAACCCCGGTGCATCAGTATTGTCAGCCCAGATGTAAAAGAAGGGCAAACTGAGCGCGTAGATACAACTGATGCTGCCAGCGCAGTAGGCTATGGCCTTGAGTGCCTTGACTGGCTGCAGCGAAAACGCCTGCTTGCTATCTATCGCATCAAGGATGCGCCAGCCATTATAGATTCCGAGGTAAAACGGTACTATCGATATATACATTGCTGCCACGACAGCACGTACGGCGTACCCGTGCTGCGGCCATTCTTTGTATGCCTCTGTCCATATGAGGGGCAGCAAGTAGATGCAGAGCGCCAGCACGCCAAGGCTGATGATACTCACGCCAGTGCGCAAGAAGAGCGTTGAAGGGCGAGTGAGACGAGAGGTTTTCTTAGACATGAGTGTATTGTAGCATCATATTTATCGTTTTAAAATAAATATTTATCAAATATCAATCCCAGAATATTTAGAAGAATGTATTAACCGCTTACACTTTGTCTTTTACGGCACAAGTACGCTAAAGTAGTGTCATGGCGCGCCGCTACAGACGATATAGGAGACGGAACAATGACACACTTGATGCGGTCATTGGGCTCGTGGTGCTTTGCATAATTGTATGGGTATGGCAGTTGTGGCAGGAGCACGGACAGATAATCATGTATTACGCAGGCGTGGTAGTAGTGGCAGTACTCATCGGTGTAAGCGGGCTGGCTATCTGGAACTACCGACGCGAGCAGCGCAAATTACGCGCACTCGATATCGTAGCCATTGGCACGATGGACCCACTTGCGTTTGAAGTGTATATTGCGAAACTCTTGAAGCACCGGGGCTTTCGTAATGTACGACTAACCGAGAGATTTGACTACGGTGTGGATGTCATCGCCGAAAAGGACGGTGTACGCTGGGGCGTGCAAGTGAAGCGCTACAACAATATGGTCAAAGCCGAAGCCGTGCGCCAAGTCGTCACCGCCCTCATTCGTTATAAGTGTGATAGGGGGATGGTAGTGACAAATAGTACGTTCAGCCGTCCGGCACGTGAACTGGCGGCAGACAATCGGTGCGTACTAATCGGTAGAGATGAGCTGGCTGAGTGGATTGTGCGCTTTCAAGATAATAGTCGAGGTAACACCAACTAAAGGCAGCACGCTATCAGCGAATGCTTGCCCGACCCGACACGCCGGTAAATATCGTAATCTCTTGCATCTTTTTATTGTAGCAAATGTAGATTTTCGTTGTGATAGTTGATGTGCCGCACTGTCGCTTTAGCGACAGTGGCAGCTATTTTCGCGTCAGTTCGTCCAACTTGTCATACAACTCTGTATCGCTGGACCAATCAACAAGCAGGTGTAGCGTATCTATCAACTGGTACAACCTTACGCGCTTGCCTAGGTTCTCAAATGCAAACATTTCAGGGTAATATTTTCTGTACCATTCTTTTAGTTTTGCGTAGTCCTTGAGGTTGGCATATTGCTCATCTTCCTCGCGTAAGTATTTGTGCGGCTCGTCCGTCATTTTCTCAATAACAAAAAGTGGATAATCAAGCGCAGCAACCATGACCGTTTCAAGGTCAATGACGGCCTGCAACTCAAATTGTTCGTTCACAATGAAGTTATCGAAATGAATATCCCAAAAGACAGGACAGAGTTTGCTACCCGCTAAAAATTGTCCATTGGTTGCGATTGTTGCGATAACTTTTTCTGCTTGTTCGTTAGTCAATATATTTTTATCAAGTAACTTATCTGTTAGCTTTTTGATGCGCTTTTCGACTATCGTTTGCCAGTCGTCTGAAGTTTTGCCTATAGCTTGCGGGTCAAGATGATTTATAGCGGCAAGTATCTTGGAGATGTCTTTAACGAGTCGCACACGCTGCTCATCGGTGGCTTCGTGCCATTTGCTGCCAAGCGAAAAGCCCGGCACAAAACTCATGATGATATAGCTTCGGTCTTGTTCGCTGGTGCCTTGATGACTAGCGACCAATCTTGGTCTCGAAAAATCCAAATCTGACTGCAATAAAGTTAGCTCAGTCTTGAAATTTACGAGACTGTTCCTATTAAATAGCTTAATGATTAAGTCGTCATTGAGCCTATGAACTTCGTGGCTAAAACCAAAGTTTATTCTGGTATGCGAATAGTAGGGAATGTCGTGCCGTGCACAAATAGACTTTATTTCATCGTTGGTTAGTTTGGTTTCGGGGTTCATAGTTTAATACTTTCAATCTGCTCATCAAATGACTTCGTGCCATCAACAATCAAATCTGCAAACTCTTTCGGCTTATCTTGCCCAATGTAGGCTTCTTCTTTCGCATACCAGTCTCGCCACATTTGCTTTATTTCCTCGTCTGATTTGCCGTCTTGGCCTTTGTCGCGTTCAAAACCGCGTTGCAAACAAATATCTACTGGTGTATCAACGAATACGCCATAACTGATGTACGGTCTAAACTCTTTTCGCAAAGCACTTACGCCCTCTAAAATCATAATGGGAGTTACTGGTTGATTTACGACCGGTTCAGGGGTATGCGTTTCCCACCACTTTGAGCGCGGATAGTTCAGCAGCTTTTCACCTTTTTGTATTGGCTCAAACACTCGTTCGATAACGAAAGGCCACCAATTAAGCGGATTGTCCCAACCCGCAAAATCATCTGTATGGATTATCTGTGCTTGCAATTTATCCGCCAAAAGATTGGCAAGTGTGGACTTGCCAGAGCCGCCATGGCCGTCGATGGCGATGAGGAAAATGGGGAGGAGGCTTTTGTTGCGACTGTTCATCACCTCTTAAGTATACCTATGTCTGTGGTAAAATACGATTTAATGACAATCTCGACCAAAATCAAACTCATCATGCCTCTGCTATATGCAATTCTTGCAGGAACTTTGTTTGTCTTCACGTGGCCTCATAGCGCTACGGCCCATCACATTGTAGGAGCTGTAATAACTTTCGTTGCTTTTCTGCTTTGGTTTGTTGCAAGAGTTCAGCTTGGAAATGCCTTTTCGATTGGAGCAAAAGCAAGCTATCTAGTGCAAACCGGCATATATAGTAAACTGCGCCACCCTGTTTACTACTTTTCTATCCTGGCCGTCATAGGAATTGCCATATATGTCTGGTCACCGCTTATGTTGTTGCCAGTAGTGTTACTTATTCTGCTTGAAGCGTACCGAATTGGCAAAGAAGAAAAGGTTTTGGC
>CAZGGJ010000003.1:45752-71792 GCA_964525315.1 uncultured Candidatus Saccharibacteria bacterium
TGTTACTTATTCTGCTTGAAGCGTACCGAATTGGCAAAGAAGAAAAGGTTTTGGCAGACAAATTTGGTAAGGCTTACGACGAGTACAAAGCAAGTACTTGGTTTTAGCTACTAGCTAATTGATACCCTCAACAGCATAGCTCACGCGAATCACGCCTCTCTTTTCTTTCAGCTTTGGGATTGTGATAACACCTACTTCACGCAGGTTTTTAACGTGAGTGCCACCGCACGGTATGCCAAAATCATCGCCGTACATTACGACTCGCCCTGGTTTATTCTTGGGATGTTGTCGGGCACGTGCTTGACGACCTTGTGCATTTCTTCGACCGGCATGAACGTCACGCTGTTTTCTAGGGCTTGCACGACGAACTCGTTGGCTTGTCGTTCTATCGCTGCTCTTACATCTTCGGTTTGCTCTGGCTGCCATGTACCACTGTACTCAACTGCCGATAAATGAGGGTAGTGCTGTCCTTTGGTGGCGACCCAGTCTAGGCCGAGCTTGTTGGCAGCCATATCAATAACATGGCCAGCGGAATGCAGTCGGGTATTGACCATGCGGCGCTCGTGGTCAACGTTACACGTCACGCCATCGCCAACCGCGAACGAACCCGACGCATACTTTCCGATATGATGCACATCGCCGTGCTCGTCTAGGTGTACTTCCTCAACTTCAAACGTAGTATCGCCACTGGAGATAGTGCCCATGTCCCAATCCTGTCCACCGCCACGAGCGTAGAAGCAAGTTTTGTTGAGCACGAGGTCGATACGACCGTCCTCGGTCGAGGAAGCTGCAACAACCTCGGCCTCGCAATCATCTATGTCGAAGCCCTGCATGTATAGTAGTTCGCTCATGATGTTACCTTTCTCTATATTCAATTGTACCATTTTATGACTCTAGCTTCTCCTTGATGGCTGTCGCTAGATTAAGAAAGTTGCTATTTCGGAGGCTTCTGCTATTGAGAGCTTGCGTCAATAACCATCCACCGGCTGAGCTGGTGGATGGTTATTGCTAGAGGTGGTATAATAGTGGAAAGTAAAATAGTGACGGTGTGGCGAAGTACATTGGTAACGAGCTGATTAGAATAAAGAGCATGGATATAGTAACTGAAGATAGCCCTGATTCAGGGGCAGCAGGCATTGCCTCCCCAGAAGCAATTTTGGGGTCTTTTAAGCTGAACTTTACCCATCACGCACCCACTCCTGCAAACAAACGTGGACATTCTGGAGTTTTTTGCGATTACGAGAGTGGTGATTGGAACTATCGACAGTTTGTGTCATGGATTAGTGAGCATATTATGAGTTTTGCTTTGTCACCTAAAGAGCTTGTTGATTTGGGTGATAGGAATATTACTGAAAAAATAGAGCGAGCGGCAAGCAATGTATACGGTCGAAAGAACAAGATTGAGCGTCGTGGCGAGATTGGTGAATTGATACTGCATGGACTCGTTCGTGACATTTTTGGCACCAAGCCACTTATATCGAAATTATATTTTAAGACTGCACCAGGTGAAACTGTTAAGGGTGCTGACTGCGTGCATGTCGTTGAAGTCGATGGTGAGATTGAAAGTTTGTGGCTTGGCGAGGCGAAATTTTACAAGGATGGTGATGCAGGGGTTACAGCGGCAGTTGCTTCTGTAAAAGATATGCTAATGCGTTTTAAGGACAGGCAGGAGTTTGTAGTAATTCGAAATCACCTAGATGGGTCTGACCCTATAATGCAGAAAGCAGAGCAATTACTTTCGGATGCTGTCTCGCTGGACAAAATTAAGGCAAAGATAACCATTCCTATTCTTGTAACCTATGAATCTGAAGTTACCCAGAGGCATACTGCTGACAGCAGCACGTTCAGGGAAGAACTGGGCGAGGAGATAGCGCCGTTTATCAGTAAGTATATCGAGGATGCTGCTGATGTAGAGGAAGTGGAGCTGCATATTTTTCTTATGCCGCTAAAAAACAAGGCGGACTTAGTGAGTCTATTTGATCGATATATTGACGGGAAGCGTGCGATCGAAATATGAGTGCGGAGAAAGAAGTGCTTATCCGTGTTTTAATGGACGATACTGCGTTCTATGAATCTAATCTGTTTGGACTCCTCGTAAGAATTACACGATTCAGTGATGAAACAAATGATCTTGCTATCTTGGTCGCGATGAGATTGGCGCAAAATGAGTGGGGCGACTATGCTGAGATTGCGTCTAGCTATGTAAGATCAAAAGGGCTGTTCCCTTATCTGCCTGAGAGCCAAAACGACAGACTCAGCACAAAGGATGCACTTGCTCGTGAGTTGTTTAGGTCACCAACGCGTGATGGCATTTTTATGCATCGAGCGCAGTTCACGATTCTGCAAAAACTTTTAAGTGGCGAGTCTATTATACTGAGTGCTCCTACAAGTTTTGGCAAGAGCTTTCTCATGGAGGAACTATTATTAAGTGGTGCATACAGCAATATACTTATTATCGTTCCTACTATTGCGCTAATCGAGGAATTGCGCCAGAAAGTCAAAAGACTTGAACTTCCTCATCGACGCATTAGCTTCACTAGTCAAGAGCCTAGCGATAAAAACATCTTTATTCTAACGCAGGAGCGAGCATATGAGATGTTCGAAACAATCGAACAAGTTGGAATTGATTTACTCATAATTGATGAGTTCTACAAGATGGACAGTGATTTGCTTGATAAGGATGACTCTGATCGGGCGAATATGCTGAGTGTTGTATATCATAAATTCAGTAGTTTAGCCGGACAAGTTTACTTGCTTGGTCCATATATCGATGGTGCGAAGGGTTATAAAACGGCAAAGCATAATCCTATCTGGATCGAATGTGATGACAACACGACCTATATCCTTAGGAAACACATAGATGCAAAGCAAAAAGAGAGAGGACCGAAGACACTGGAACTCATCCAGCAGCACAGGCAAGATATTATGGTGTATTGCTCGTCTCCAAATACTTTGCGCGACTTCTATAAAGGCATTTTACACAATGCCTTACCCGAGGATGATCGCAACAACGATTTTATCGAATGGATTCAGAAAAATATAGGCAATGAATGGTATATAAATGATGCACTAAAGCGAGGGGTTGGTGTGCACCATGGAAAGCTACCTCGCTTTATTGCGCATGAGATGGTGAAACGATTCGCCAAAGGTAAAATCGATGTTCTTCTCTGTACCTCAACACTAATTGAGGGGGTTAATACCAATGCCCAGACAATTATTATCTATAATGGTAAGCAAAAGTTCCCAAAGGATATTCTGACTTTTAGAAATATATCCGGGCGCGCTGGGCGTATGTTCAGTCATTTTTGGGGTACTGTTTACTATTTTGAGGAGCCAGAGTCTGACGTGGATATCATCGTTAGTGACCCTATCGGTACTGACAAGGAGTCTACCCCTTCAAGCACCCTTAATCTACTTGAGCAACATCAGCTTTCTGACGGACAGAATAATCGAGTAACAGAACATCGCGATGGAACTTACATTCCTGATGATATCTTGCGACTAAATCATTTTATTGAGATTGAAAAGCAAGAGGCAGTGCTTGAGCAGATATCTGGCAATACTTCAATTGGGCAGATACTTGGGACAATTCGTAATCCTTCGCCCGGCACTATGCAAATGCGTGTCGTGTATGATTTAGCCAGTAAGCTTGGGTTAAGAAATCAGAGATATGCTTATTCAAAGAATAATCATTTTGAGAATAGTATAACTAGATTATGTATCCTTACGAATGCGTATTTACAGGGCGGATTTCGGGCGCTTGCAGCTGATCTTGGAGGTGCTAGTAAAACTATTTCAGATGATTCTATCGAATTTGCATTCTATTTTCTCAAGAATGGTATGAACTATGATTTCCCTAAATATATACGCGCACTCAACCGTCTACAGCAGTATGCACTCGGTGACAAAGCTGGTGATCTTGAGCCTTTTGCGAATCGGCTCGAGTTTCTGGATACCGAACCTGTGTACGTGCAACTTGATGAGCTTGGTCTGCCAATAGAGTTTTCAAAGAAGTATCGCATTCAGTCAGAGTCGCTTGATGGAGCGGTCGAGCATGTTCGGAATATCCTACCTCAGCTCTCTGGGATTGAACAAGAAATGGCTAAAGATATACTGGCACACTATTAGTCACGAGAATATGTCGGCGACATAATAGAAGCATGACAACCTCACCCCTCCGAAAATGCATCATCCTCGACAGGGTGATAAGACTGCCATTTACTGGCGAATTGTGAGTGAAATCATCTCCGGATGCTTCCGTATGTAACTCCGAATGATTTTGTAAGTATCAATGTCGAAGCCACCCTCGACGGAAGTGAAAGTCGGCTCGTCGTAAGCATGCTCGACGACGGATTTCACAATCCATTGGTCGACGATGATGGAGCGGGTTTGGCTGATGCGGACGATGACTTCGGAGGCGAAGGGCCAGGACTCTATCTTGGAGCGTTCGAGGGCGAGTTCGACGCGCCGGTTGTAGAGTTCTGGCGATTCTGCGCCGATGCAGCCGCCTTTGCAGAGACCCAGTTGGTAGCGAAAGCACGCACCGGCGGCCTTTTCGAGGCTGAGGAGTTTGGGGCAGAGCTGGAAGGTTTTGGCGGCCGCTTCGAGCCGGGCTTTGGCCTGCGAGCGGGTGGTGTAGACGCCGTAGACATCGTCAAGGCTTTGGTGCTGGGACAGGTCGGTGCTCTCGATGCGGATGGTTTCGTAGCCGTGTGGGTCGAACTCACGCAGAAATACCGACTGCTTGGTTTTGCGGCGGAGCTGGCGGTTGAATACTGGCTGGAGTTCTTTGACCTTGGCGGATTCAAGCAGCAGCGCCTCAACTTCGGTCTCGGTGGTGATGTAGGTGACGTTGTGGCTGGCGAGCGTCATCTTGAGTTCTTTGGCGATGGTGGTGGCGCTGGTGAAGTGCGAGCGCACACGCGAGCGGATGTTGACGCTTTTGCCGACGTAGAGCGGCGCGCCGCTGTCGTCTTCGAAGATGTAGACGCCGGGGGTTTCGGGCAGGCCTAGTATGACGGCTTCGTCGACGTGAGGCGGGAGCGATTTGGTCTTGAGCTGCCGGGCGATGTTTTCGCGGAACACTTCTGGGCCTTTGGCGGTGATGGTGAGCTTGACGTATTCGTACATGGCCAGCGCATCGTCGTAGGCGCGGTGGCGGGCAGCAAAGGTGATGCTGTGGCGGGTGATAATTTTCTCCAGACTGTGGCCGCGATGCTCGGGCCAGAGGGCGCGCGACATTTTGACCGTGCAGAAGAGCTTGGGGCGGAAGTCGTAGCCGGCCACCGCAAACTCGCGCTTCAGGAACGAATAGTCAAACAGCACGTTGTGCGCCACGAAAATCGAGCCAGTCATAAAGTCGTAGAGCTGCGCTGCGATGTCCTCAAAATACGGCGCATCCACCAGGTCGCTATTCGTGATGCCCGTCAACCGCGTAATCCAGTGCGGCACGTCGCTGCCAGGGTTGACCAGCGAGGTGAACGTATCGACAATCTCGCCGCCCGCTACCTTGATAGCTGCAACCTCAATCACCCGCCCGCGCGGGCCATTGCCGCCGTTGGTTTCTATGTCGACGAATACTGCGTTACCTTCAAACATCCTCATATCATTATACCTCGCAGCTTCACCGTGATAGAATCAGGCTAGGGAGCGGACAGAGAACGATATGGCCTTTAATCACTACGCGAAGCTACAGCGAATTCTCGCCAGCGAGCCGGCCGGCTGGTATATTCGGCGGATTGATGAGCCGACACAGGCGAAGAACTTTCGCGGCGAGACAGTGGCGTACGGCCATTATTACCGGCTGTATAACGCTGCGGATGAGCCCATACGCTACGGCAAATTTCAAAAAATCGATAAGCTGGCGCAGGTGCTCGGCACGAACGTTGAGGATTTGCCGGTTATTGATGAGCCGGAGGTATAATAGGCGTATGACCGACCATCGTATCTACACTATGCCTGTCGCACGCGTCTACCCGATGTATATCGCCAAGGCTGAAAAGAAGGGCCGAACGAAGGGCGAAGTTGATGAAATTATCTGCTGGCTAACGGGATATAGCCAGACGGAACTAGATGCGGCACTGGGCAAAGCAACGGATTTTAAGACTTTCTTTCTGGAGGCACCACGGCTACATCCAGCACGTACTACAATTACCGGCGTGATATGCGGCGTACGTATCGAGAATATCGAAGACCCGCTCATGCGCGAGATACGCTACCTCGACAAGCTGATTGACGAACTGGCCAAGGGCAGACCAATGGAGAAGATTTTGCGAGCATGAACAGCCTTACCGACGACGAAAAGCGCGTTATCCTCGACAAAGGCACCGAGCTGCCATTTAGCGGCAAGTTGCTCGATGAAAACCGCGCCGGTACGTACATCTGCCGGCAGTGCGGAGCGCCGCTGTACCGGTCGGAGGATAAGTTTGAGGCGCATTGCGGCTGGCCGAGCTTTGATGACGAAATCCCGGGTGCGGTGAAACGAACGCTGGATGCTGATGGGGTGCGCACCGAAATTACCTGCGCGAATTGTGGCGGCCACTTGGGCCACGTGTTCGAGGGCGAGCGCTTGACGGCTAAGAATGTGCGCCACTGTGTGAACTCGATTTCCATGAAATTCATTCCAGCGGGCGATGTGCTACACTAGACCTATGAACAACAAACTCACTCGACTCATCTTTCTCATCGCAGCGATTATCGTGGGAGCATGGTTGCTTTCGCTAGTATTCAAGCTAGCTGCGTGGATTATCAACGGACTACTCTATGTGGCGGCAATTGTCGTCATCGTGGGACTCATCAGCGCCTACATCCAAAGCCGCACGCCAAAAAGCTAGGAGAACTTGTGAATCCCATAGAGCGGCTGTAGCAGCCGCTCCTTTTTGGATGGAGTTTCTCCTTGACAACCCCGCATGGGGGGGGGTACCATAGAAGTAACATAACCACAACCATCTATGGAGTAGCCACATGCCACGATTACCACAACCAGGAGGAGACCAAGGTAACTGGGGCCGAATTCTCAACGACTACCTCTCCCAGGCTCATGAACCTGATGGAACCCTCAAGCCAGACTCCATCGCTGAATCAAAACTAGACCCCTCAGTTCGCTCCAAACTCAACTCCGGCGGTGGTACCCAAGGAGCCACAGGCCCAGCTGGTCCTCAGGGACCGCAAGGTCCCCAAGGAACCCAAGGCCCCACTGGAGCCAGTGGTACTCCCGGTACCAACGGCCAACCCGGTGCTACCGGAGCAGTCGGTGCCACTGGTGCACAAGGTGCCGCAGGTACTCCTGGTACTCCCGGCGCAACTGGACCCGCCGGCTCTCCAGGCGTGGCAGGTCCGACGGGTCCAATTGGGCCGGGAGGGAGTATTGGAGCGACAGGCCCGCAAGGTCCTCAGGGTAACCCAGGCACACCTGGTGCAGCTGGCAGTGATGGCGCAACGGGTCCGCAAGGACTGGCTGGTGCTACGGGACCGACTGGTGCGAATGGCTTGCAGGGCGCAACAGGGCCTTCGGGCATGACGACAATAGCAGACCTGCCAGCAGGTTCCACGATTACCGTGGCCAAATCTGGCTCTACGTGGCCGGCACGTCCGACTGCGCGGCCTGATATTGTCGTGCAATGGAAAGGCCCCGACCCATCACCGACCATCGTCAGCTCGGGTACTGGCGGAATGCTCGATAACGTTGATATACGTTTTGTAACCTCGTCATAAACGGTAACCAAGGATACTCGCATACAATGGCACTCAAACAAAACTCGGCAGAAGGTGGCACTAATGGCCTCGTCGTCACCAGCGCTAACTCGGGCGGCGCATCCGGTACTGGCTTCAATACCGTTACGACGACCGGTTCACCGACTCGTGTGTATAGCTCGGCGCAAAAAGCGCACGGCACCTTGTCGTACCAAGTTGCTGCTGCGGCAAGTAGCGCGGTCGACTTCGCCTTTGCGAGCTTTGCGGCCAATAATAGCCTAGCGCTGCGGTTTTATTTGTACCACGCCACACTGCCAAGCAACGGACAGCAAATTTTTCAAGTGTTCTATGGGGGTGGTGCTGGTCCAGTTGCAGCGGTAGGTATTAGCGGCACTGGCCGCATACAAGTCATAGGCGCGGCCGCGACATTATCGACGTTTCCGACGCCCCTAGTTGTCGGTACGTGGTATCGCATCGAAATGCAGTTGACCGTCGGTGCCAGTACTACCACTGGTAGCATCGCCTGCCAATACTATGTACACGACCAGACCACACCGGTTGACCCTGCCTATAGCTCATCGACAGCCAACTTGGGTACGAATCCGGCCACAACCATCCATTTTGGTAAACTTACCCCGGCAGCAACGCTGGATAGTTTTTTCGATGACATTGCCTACGACGATGGAGCAACTGCGCCGATAGGGGTGCCAAACCCGACACCTATAGCGAGCGCCGGCCCCAACCAGACCAATATCCAACCGTACGCGGTTGTGGCACTGAGCGGCACTGATAGCGATAGTGATGGCATAGTCGTGTCGCGTCAGTGGCGGCAAGTTTCCGGCTCGCCGTCGGTGGCCATTACAAATGCGACATCGGCAAATGCAAGCTACACTGCACCGGGCACTATTGCCGGTACCTCGCTCGTCTTCGGCTATACGGTGACAGATAATGACGGTCTCGAATCGGTCGAAGCCGAGACTACTCATATTATATTGCCGGCTACAAAGCGTGCTATAGTGGGTGGTATAGAAGTGCCAATTCGGCTAATGGCGGCACAAGGCGGAGGGCTAGTATAAATGAGTATAGCTGCAAGACGACTGAGTAGGTCGGCTACATCGGCGGGTGATGTAACCTACGATGCCAATGGACGGCCAAGCGGCCCGGGATTCGTTCGATATGAAGATTTGTATGTGTCGGGAGATACAGTAACGGATGCACTGCGTCGATTATCGACGCCAGCTATCGTTACCTTTCCGCCAGGAAAGTTTATGCTCAGCGGCTTTCCATACTATGGTGGAGCGATTGACGTGCCAAAAGCACAGAATTGCTTGGGAATCATTGGCTCTGGTAGGGGGACACTCGGCGGCAATACGGGCACTATTTTCCAGATGATTCCTGGCACCTCCTCGTTTGTCACCGGCACCTCACCCGAAACACCGGCACAGGCACAAGGCGGCACAACGCAAGTCTGGGTCATGCGCTGCGTCGGCACACTCGGTTCAGTGAGATTTGAAAATTTTCAAATTGTAGGCGCTGCAGAAGGTCATAACTTTGGTGGTTTGTATGTCTATCATCCACGAGGCGATACTATCATTCGAAATGTGCTTGTGTGCGGCACAGAGGGGAATAACGGTGCGCCTCCTGGAGAAACTTTTGCTATTTCTGTCTATCAGGGCAATATGGGAAAGATTCTTATAGAAGATTGCGAAGTTGATGGCCGACGCGTCATAGGAGGCGAATGGTTTGCGGCGGGTGGTATCACGTGTGGCCAGTCGATAGGCGCGGTGGTCAATCGCTGCACTGCGCACCATCAACGTGCGTCTAGCCCGTTTGTCTTTTATCGGTCGTTTGATGGTACCTTGAACGACTGCGTATGGGGCACAACCGACCCTCTCCAAACCTCGCTATCGAATGTGCGACCGGTTTCTGAAGTCAATCAAGAAGTAGCATCAGGTATTGTTCACAATAACTGTACCTACAATCACTGCACGCCTAATCGTATGACACATATTACCCACAGTAATAATCATATGGTTTGTCAGTATACCGACTGGTCGCCGCGCTCATGTGCGAACGGTACACTAAAAGTTGTGAATCCAACCTACAACGACATCTGGGGGGATAATAGGTTATACATATCGTCATGGATAACTGGCGTGGACGGCACGACCAATGATGATTCGATGACTACTCCTCCGCTCGTCACGCAGAGTGACGGCGTGACGCATATTCCTTATGTTTGGTCACACAATACTAATACAGTAATCTACTAGTCGCATAGCTACTCGTAGCACGCAACATCAGCTTATTCCGTAGGTATTACGAAGAAGGTCTAATTGTTTACGCAGAGCGACTATACGAGCTACAGCTTCTTGGCAAGTGTGGTGAGACTGGCCTGTACAGCATCGTGATTGACACCAGCCAGGCGTGTGGCGGTGAGTACGATAACTTGCCTGCCGACGAGGACGTACATGGATTCTGTTTTGTCCTCGGTACCGGTTCCGGTCTTTACTTTGGCGAAGAATGCCTGGTCGCCCACGCCGCTGACGTCAACTGGCTTGTCCATGGCGTCCTGGCCCTCGGCTGTCTGCGGGTCATGGAGATTGCTCATGAAGGCCTTGGCGCTCGCGGCATCCTTGTAATTGTTGATAGTAACGGACAGGCCGAGCGCTTCGGTCATGCCGGTAGTCGTGCCGTCGTTGTCCTGCTCGAACTTACAGCCAGAACCCTTGAGGTCGTCGTAGTCCGGCGTACCTGGAGTGGCTGTGCTGGAGACATATTCCTCTTCGCCGTCACCGTACGTGCCGCCAAGCGCTGCGCCTAGGTCTGCTTTGGTGAATAGTTTGCAGGCGTCGGTGTATTTTTTGGTAGCGGCGGTATCACTACTATCTGTATTGCTGTTTGCTGAGTCGTTTGACTGCTTGTTGCCATGCTGACTCTGGATGATGGCGTACGTCCCCGCGCCTCCTACCAGTACCACTAGACCGATGATATAGGGTAAATATTTCTTCATGAGGACCTCCGCATTATGTTGTTGCATTCACTATACTCCTCTGCGAAGATTTGGGGTAGTATGAAATTTCGGTGTAGAATAGAAGGTATCATAGTAATCGGAAAACGTGGAGGGGGAGCATGAGTGCAAACGAATCAGATCGGCAATCCGAACAAATAATAGCCCCACGCATGATAACACTCGCGCTCTGTATCGTCATAGTGATTCTCACCGGCATTATTGCAGTGCTCGCGCTGCGACCGGTGCGGGTTGTTAGTACCTTTGACCAATGCAAAGCCGCAGGCGGTACCCAGCTCGACATATATCCTGAGCAGTGCTCTATAGGCGACACGACATGTACCAACCCGCACCAGGGTGCAGCGGGCAATGCTTATATCGGCATGAGCGAGAGTGAGGCTCTTGCCAAGGCCAAGCAGGACAATGTCCCCGCACGAGTAGTAGAGCGTGATGGCATTGACCTGCCAGTAACGATGGATTTTGTGTTTGGGCGGTATAACCTGTATGTCAAGGAAAATGTAGTCTACAAAACAGAAGTCGAAGGCCAGGCCGACGACACTCCACTGCAAGAGTAAGCGTGAATGGCAGGGCATATTGCCCAGCGCTACTATTCGAAATAGTTTGCAGAAAAGAGTATACTAGGAATACGTACTACTAAATAAGGAGGTATAGTATGTGGGGCTTTATCACGTGGATAATAGTAGGTGCGCTCGCCGGATGGATTGCGAGCAAAATCATGAAGACCGACGAGCAGATGGGCGCTTTGGCCAATATCTTTGTCGGTATCATCGGTGCTCTGCTGGGCGGCTGGCTCGCTAACGCCTTGTTTAGCATTGAGGTCGACCCCAATGGGCTTAGTATCGGTAGCATTTTGGTGGCTATCGGTGGCTCAGTCGTCTTCCTGGGCGTACTCAAACTGCTTGGCGGCAGGAAATAACCTTTACCGCCATCCGAACCACCTCTGCCGACACTCTATCGGCAGAGGTGGTTTTAGGTTAGGGTTCGAAGGTCGGAGCGGCGTCTACGCGCCGTTTTTCGATGATGCTCGACACGGTTGCAATTGCGACGAATATCAGCCCAAGCGAGCCGACCAGCCATTCGGGCAGTTCGATATGGTAAAGCTTGAGGAGCATAATGGCACCCAGTACCAGAATGGCCCAATGCGCGCCGTGCTCCAGATAGCGGTATTTGCCGAGCGTATTGTTGCGTACCAGGTGAATCGTCAGCGACCGTACCCATAGTGCACCGGCACCGAGACCAGCGACGATGAGCAGTACGTCGGTCGTAATGGCAAATGCTCCGATAACGCCGTCGAGTGAAAATGACGCATCGAGGACATTGAGGTACATAAACGACGCGAATGCAGCCCAGCCGACTTGATGAGTTAGCGTCGCATCTTGCTTCTTTTCGAAGAGCGAGCCGACAAAGCCGAGGCCCACATGCAGCGCAATTCCAGCGAGACAGGCAACAAGCACCGTGACTCTATGTGCCGGGTCGATAGTGGCATACAGGATGGCGGTAAGGACCAGCATGACTGCCAGCTTGATGAAGTACCAACGGTCGGCAGCCGCCAATCGCGATTCAATCCAACCGAGCCAGTGGATATCTTTCTTGCGGTCCATAAAGTAATTGATACCAATCATCAGCAGGAAGGCGCCGCCAAACGCATTGATAGCCGGTGCCGCCTCGTGCAGTGTATGGCTGTATTCCTCGGGGTGGTGCATCGCCATGTCGATGACCTGCATGAAGCCTGTGTTGCCTGCCAGCATAACGATAAAAATCGGCAGTGCAAATCGCACAACGAACACAGCGATGAATATACCGACTGTCAGGAAGAGCATCTGCCATTTGGGCGACATTCGGGCAAGTACCTTGCTATTGATAACGGCGTTGTCGAAGCTAAAGGTGACTTCAAGAATGACCAAAATGACATACAGCCAAAGGCTGGCAAGCGAGCCGTAGAGTGCGACGAGTACGCCAAGCACCACCGTAAGGAGGCCCGAGACCCAGAAGATACGCAGCGGGTGATGTTTTGCTAGTTGTGCCATTATCATCTAGTATACTACAATACTACACGTGATTTATTACTATCGTTCTACACCATACGCGCCGACTATCGTAACCGACACCGCTCATCAGCACGGGGATTGGCTGCGTGCCGAGCGGCCTGATGAAGAAGAAATCAGTCAATTGGTGAGCTTGGGTGTTGATGCCGATATACTCGCCGACAGCCTCGACCCGCACGAGGTGCCCCGTATCGAGCAGGAAGATGATTGGACGTATTTCATCACGCGTGTGCCTGATGTTGGTGATAACTTCAACGACTTCACGACACCGATACTCTTTGCGATAGGGCGCAAGTATATATGTACGATTAGCCGCGACCCGCTGGGGCGGATGTGGCAGCCGTTTATCGACCGCTCGCGTATCGTTACGTCGGACCGCGAAGATTTGTTTTTTGCCATGATGGACGAAGTGACGCTAGCGTACGAAAAGCGGGTGGCGCATATCAACCGCCAAATGCGTGCAGTTACCAGCGACGTGCGCGGTCTACGGCCAAGCGATATCGCCACGCTTGTCGAATATGAGCGGAAGCTCAATGACTATCTCGATGCTTTGCTTCCGACAAACACTTCGCTCGAAAAAATCCGCGCCGGTAAGTATCTGCATCTTGCCGAAGGCGACCGCGACCTAGTAGAAGACTTGTCAGTGGATATGGAGCAGGTGATTGCCCGGTGTAAATCACTGCTGCGCACCATTACCAACGTCCGCGACAGCTACCGTGCTGTCATGGACACCAAGCTCAACGAAACGATGCGCATCCTGACAGTAGCAACGCTCGCCATCACGGTGCCGACGATGCTGGCCGGGCTCTATGGGATGAATGTGCCACTTCCGGGCTCGGAAAGCCCGCTGGCTTTTATCGTCATTATTATTGTCAGCGGCCTGGCGGCGTTCGGCCTAGCGTTTTATTTCTTGCGGCGACGCTAAATGTGAGTCGTTATAAAAAACACAACGTAAAATCGCCTCTATAATTTGACGTATAAGCATAAATATGATTGACGATGGGTTGTCAAACGTCATATGCTTGTTCCCAGTGTTTTTTGAACCAACTATGGCTCAAAAACAGTGCGTACCGCACTACTAGATACAACTAACGCGGTACCATAAGGAGATAGAATATGAATGTCAAAATCAGTTTGGTAGCGCTGGGCGCTATCTGTTCGGCTGTGTTCCTCACGGCCCCTAGTGTTGCTGCCGAGTCGGGCGAGCAAGCAAAGAAGACGGAGGAGCAAACCGTTATCGTGACTGTCAAAGCGGGCGATACGCTGTCGGCAATTGCTCGCAAATATAAAACTACCTATGCACGTATATTCGATGCCAACAAGTCAGTTACCAACCCCGACATGATCGACATCGGACAGAAGCTACGCATCCCGACCAAGAAGGAAAAGCTGCCCAACCGCTTCGACGAATGGCAGGCCGCGGCAGCACCAGTAGTAGCCTATGCTCCGACGACCGCTGGGACCACGTATGTACCGGTTCAGGCTTATACGGCCGCCCCTTATAAAGGCGGTTCGACTGCTGGCAATACCTACTATTGGGGGCAGTGCACCTGGTATGTCAAGAATCGCCGCGCCGACCTGCCGAACATGCTAGGCAATGGCGGTTCATGGGTGGGGAATGCTGCTGCCCAAGGGTACGCCACGGGCTCGGCACCGCGTGCTGGTGCAGTTGCTGAAGTGCCAGGGCACGTGATGTATGTCGAATCGGTCAACAAAAACGGAACGATTACCGTTTCAGAGATGAACTACCAGGGTGTGGGTGTGGTGAGTACGCGCACTATTTCGGCATCAAGCGCGCGCTACATATACTAAATAGAGCAAATATGTATTGACAGCATAGTTATACATGTATAACATGTTATACATGAGCCAAAAACATATCGAACTTGCCGGCACTGCCACCGTAGGCCCGAAAGGCCAGATAGTTATACCGGCTGAGACACGCGAAAAAATGGGCATCGTGCCCGGCGATAAACTCATTGCACTCTATATTGCCGATAAGCACGCCGTCTCATTTATTACTGAGACGCAAGCACAGCGGATTATTAATCATTTTGACGATCACGTCGACGTACTGCGCCGAGTGCTCGGCAAGAAAGAGGGCGAGTAACGAAATGTTGCACCATATCAGTACCAGGCAAAAAATCATCGTCATGATTGCCGTCATGAGCGGTATGTTCCTGGTGGCACTTGACCAGACGATTATCGCCACGGCGCTCGCTGCTATCACGCAGGAGTTTGATAGCTTCTCGAGCCTCGGCTTTATCGTAACAGCATATATGCTGACGAGTACGGTCACGGTACCGATTGCCGGTAAGCTGTCGGACATGTACGGCCGGCGACCTATCTTGCTGACGGGCGTGGCAATATTTACGCTTGCGTCGCTGCTTAGCGGTATGGCTGGGTCGGTAGACTGGCTTATCGCTGCGCGTGCGCTCCAGGGTATCGGCGGCGGTATGATTATGGCAAATGCCTTTACGATCATCGGCGACTTGTTTAGTCCGCGCGAACGCGGCAAATGGCAGGGCTTTATCGGCGCGGTCTTTGGTATTTCGTCAGTGGTCGGGCCAATGCTCGGCGGCTGGCTGACTGACGGCCAGCACGTCTTCGGGATGGTTACCGACTGGCGCTGGACATTCTTTATTAATGTGCCAGTGGGCATCATTGCCGGGCTCGTCATTACGCGCTTTATGCCGAATATCAAGCACGATGAGAAGCATTACCCAGACTATTGGGGCGCAGCACTTATCACTGTAGCGCTCTCGGCGGTCGTGCTAGCTGTCGACAATACAGAGACTATCTTTGCCGGACTCATTGACCAAGACATCGATGTCGGCATTATCAAGACTGTGCTGTGGGTACTGTTTGCGGTCGCTGCTGGCGTCTTTATCTGGGTTGAACGCCGAGCTCGGCAGCCTATCTTGTCGCTGAAATTCTTTAAGAACAAGACCTTTAGTATGATGACTATTATCATCCTGCTCTTTGGTGCGGCATTTATGGGCTCTATCCTCTACCTGACGCAGTTCAATCAGCAGGTATTTGGTGCAAGCGCGTCCGAAGCTGGCTACATGCTGCTACCGATGATGGGCGGCATGATGCTGTCGTCGATTACCATTGGCCAGATTATTGCCAAAGTTGGCCGGTACAAGCCGTTTATTGTTGCAGGGCTTGGCCTCACGACAGTAGCTGTCGGGTTCCTTGCGGCTATGACACCGAGCACGCCATACCTCTATGAGGCGATTGTCATGGTGTTTGTCGGTATGGGACTTGGTATGGCGATGCCTATTCTGACCCTGGCGATTCAAAACGAATTTACCCATAAAGATATGGGGTCGGCGACATCGAGCGTGCAGCTCTTTCGCGGGCTTGGCCAGACAGTCGGTACGGCTGTACTGAGCGGTGTATTGACCGCTGGCATTTTGCAGGCAATTGGCAGTCCGGACAATCTCCCCTACATCCAAACGCTTAAGAAATCACCCGAATCCGCTGCAATGCTCGAAGGCGAGATAACGGCTGACACGCTCCTGCAAATCAATAGCCAGCACGCCACCATCCGTGAAAAAGCGACCAAAGGAATTGATGCCAGCCCTGCACCAGAGGCCATGAAGCAGGAGCAGCTGAAGGAATTCACCAAGCAGCAAGATGTGTATAGCCAGGACGTGATTAAAGCATTTGGCGTGTCGCTGAGCCACATATTCGTCATTGCTGCGGTACTCATGAGCATAGCGTTTCTCGTCGCCACGCGTCTCCCGGATAGGGTCCTTGCTTCACGTGGTGTTGATGCGCCGGGCGTAGAGTAGCAGGCTTCCGCCACACCTTCATAGCTGTTACTATAATGGCATGAGGAGTGTGGTACGGTCGCGGTCAGTAGTCGGGTTTGGAATTTGTATACTAGCCGCTATAGCGACGCCAATACCTGTGGCGGGATTAAGCTGGGCGACTGATGCTGTCCGGGTGACGCAGGGCTCTGAACTGTCTGGGTATGTGTCACCGCAAGCGTCTCTGCCTGCTTGTACGTTGCAGTGGGTAAAGGTCGTTGGATATGAGACACTGAAGGCGCTATGTGTAGAGCGGGCGAAAGATTTCTCGATAGCCATTAGTACAAGCGTATCGCCAGTGCTGGATAACGGCCCGTACATCTCTATCGGCGATGGTCCATATGCACTCCTGCGCGCTAACTCGGAGGGTAATTTCCCGTTTTTCGGGTACTATGTAAGTCCGGAGCGCAACGATCTGACGGTTATAGTTGTTATTGGGGAGGCGGCATATATCAAAGTGTATGCAAATGCCCACCAAGTCCTTAGGAGTGTTCCCGGCGTTACTGGTAACGGAACACTTGCGATGCAGTATATTTTACCGGGCGAAGCCACCTATGTGCTTGAAGGCCCCGATAGACAAAACATATGGGTACGATATGGAGGCCTCTCTAGTAACGGCAGATATTTTGTCGCACAAGCATATACGGATACCGAGGATAATGCGCTTTTGAGGCTCGATATGGATACGTTTGCTATAAGGGTATTCTCAAATGCATCACACGGTACTACGTGGAACGACTACAATTACCGGATAGGGGTAGCTGGCAGTGGCCAGACTGTGGTATTTGCCAACAAGACGGGGAATGCCGTGCTCTATGACCTGTCAGGTTCGTGCGGTATAGATGCCATTCGTCACCTTAGTAGCGAGGAAGTGTGCCCATCTGTTCAGCTAACTCCTCAGATGCGTGCAGGCCTGGGACTTTCGGAAAACGCGGGGATTGATGGCTCAAAGTTCACCGCGCCAATGTTTGCCAGCGACTATCGATTGCGACTAGGCTATCTTGCTAACTCTCAGGGTAAGCCTGTGCAACTTGACATCACGCACAAGCGTAGCGGCGAGTTCGGCCTTGACTATCTTGCTCTGGGAGATTCGTATTCAAGCGGTGAGGGAGATGTCGAGAAACACCCATCAGGAGATACGTATTATTTTGGCGGAACTGAAGAGGCCGGCATGTGCCATATGAGTGAACGCGCGTACCCCTTTCTTCTGCGTGATAAATGGAGTATTGCATCGGACCGGATGCGATCAGTAGCGTGCTCGGGAGCAACGGTAAAGAACGACATGAACGGCGATATGGACACTTACATTGGCCAGCATAAGGAGTTGGAAGGTGCATTGCCTGCCGAGAAGAGGCAACGGCGTATCTATGCTATCGAAGACTTTGCTCCAGGGGTAGTGCCGCAGATAGAATTCGTGAGAGAGCATCAGCCGAAATTCGTAACCTTAACTGGTGGCGGTAATGATGTGGGTTTTGCTGACGTACTACTCTACTGTGCAAGCTCATTCGGGGTTGACTTCACCTGTGATTATGCAAATGAAGGTACACACCTGCAAAAAAGCCTTTATGAAAAGATTGATACGCAGTACGACCTCAATAAAGCACTGATAGAAGCTATTAAGTCGGCATCACCAGATACTCGGATAGCTATCGTTGGTTACCCAAGTTTTATTAAGCCCAGAGACTCAGCTTGCTGGTGGTCGGACGCTTCACTTGATGGTAAGGAGAAGGCTATGATAGACGACGCAGTTATCCGCATGAACAACGTCCTCATACGTGTGGCATATGATACGCAAGTATCATATGTGGATACATACGGTACACTTATTGGCGGCCGGATTTGTGAGGGAGAAAAGTACGTGACGGGTGTCATGAACCTAGGAGTCGGCAAGCTAGCTAAGCAAAAAGTTGATGAGTCATTTCACCCTAACGCCGCCGGACACGCTCGACTGGCCCAGCGGATATATGATTCAAATGTATATAATCATGACTTAGTGCCAGTTAAGAGTCTATTTGCACGCATGATTGAAGCGGTGCAGACGTACTCTTATGAGATAATACAGAGAGGAGTAGCATACATTGCTGAGAGCATAAGAGTGCATTTCCCTCGATATACTTTTTTACCAAAGTCTTCGGCGGTGCTAATGGCATATTCTGCACCAGTCGAACTCGGAACATTTACAGCGAATAGTGATGGCTCCCTGGACATGGAGTTCCTCGCAAGCAAGCTGTCGCCTGGATTGCACGTCTTGGTGCTAGAAGGCACAGACTACAGGGGCAATCCTATCCGGTATATGCAGCACATAGAAGTTCGCGTCTCAAAAGATGATGCAGATGGTGACGGCATTAAGGATATAGACGATCCTTGTACGTTTGTATCGTCTCTTCACAATCCCGAGACGGGAGAGTACATATGTAGGCGGCAAACTACGAGTGGCGGAGGCACACGATCGAACGCCAATAAGGGCATGCCCAAAGACGACGATGATAGACAAAAGGAATATAGTGTGCAGAGTGAAGATGCGCAAATAATCGCATCAGATAAGCTCCTTGATATGCCGCTCAATGGCACTTATGAGTCGATACGGTCAATGCTCAAGGAGAATGGGTGTTTACGATCTGCATTGCTAATAATTATAACGGGAGGATTGATTAGTGGCACCATCTACTACATATACAAGCAAAGAAAAAGGTAAACGAGCAAAGCTTTTTTTGCTTAGTGTCGTGATTGGAGCATTGACATTGGTCACTTCGGCGGATGTATTTATAGGTGGAAGCATCCGCTTCTATAGCAAATGGATAGAATGCGGACAGAAGCCCCTCGCTACCGCAAACGCATACAAGGGTCCGTCATACTATTTCGAAGCTCCGGCGGTTAGCTTGGTGCGTGGTCAAATGCCTTTCTTCTGTACGTCGCTTGATGCTGAGCTTGCTAGGTATTCGGCCACTTCCAAGGACTACAGCTATCCCGCTATCGATAAAGCCTATCCAGACAAAGAGCAGACAGGCGTTCCTGACATGCAAGATTTGTACGATGTCAGTAGAGACCGGGATAAACTGTCGGATCAAATGGATTCTACCGCAAGTGTGATATTTATAATTGGTACTGTGCTAACAATCTTATTCTACGTTATGAGTCGTAGAATTAAGGTGTAAAATAGCCAAGTCGGCCTAGGTTGCATTTCGCCTATGCTTGCATCAAAACGCTTGGACTTGCTACCATACTCCAGGACCTAAAAAAGTGCTAAGGAAACAAATACGAACGTAAAGGTCGAATAAGCGCTTTCGCTAAACGGGTTCCAGAGGATCTGTATCGTCTAGATACAAGGAGTCAAAAACACATGCCAATAGCAATCGATTTTGTTCCCTCGCGGAGCAAAAAGATCGCGGTGGATGTGGTGCCTGCCAGATGGCAGCTGTATATTGCACACGATTAGCATATACGCTAAAAACCGTCCCATGTACGCATGGGCATCAACATTCAAAAACACCCCAAGGCACCGGGGTGTTTTTGTATAGAGGGTTGTCTATTTGTCGTCGACGGCTACCCCGGCCTTTTTCAGGGCAGGGATGATCATATGCGTTTCAAACAATTCTTGTGTGCTCCAAACGAGCGGGTCGGTATTGTTGGCGGCGACAAGCTTACCGTCCTTGACGGATTTGTCGGCTGCCTCGCCGTTGACGGAAATGCTTGGCGTGCTGGTTACCTTAGCTTTGGCGCCAAGCGCTTTGTCGAAATTGATTTTGGCGAGAACGTTCTTTGACTCTATATCGGCGAGGAACTTGTCGCGGTTAAGCCCTAGTCCTTCGGCGTAGCTAGTAAAGGTATCGAGGCGGTTTTGGCCGCTGAGGTTGCTCCAATCGTTTTGTAGCGAATACAAGTTGTCGTGCATTTCCCAATACTTGCCCTGCAAGCCGGCTGCCTCAGCCACGGCAGCTGCTGTGCGGGCATTGCCGTGCATAGGCAGAGGGAAGTTGCGGAAGACGAGCACTACGTTGTCTTTGTATTTGTCGACGACCGCTTTGAGGATAGGGGCAGCGCTTTGACAGCCCGGACATTGGTAGTCGCCGTACTCGATAATGCGTACTTTGGCGGCCTTATTGCCGTACACGTGGTCGCCAATGCCGCCGCTCGCGTCGGTCTCGGTTTGGATAGCCTGCAGGTCGACCGTGTCGACATTTACTCGGTTTGACTGCGACATCCAAAAGAAGCCGGCAAGTATTACCGCACAAATCGACACAAAAATAATCCAAGTCTTAGTTGTCATGCGTCCTCCTTATATATCTTTATTGTACCATAAGCTACAATGGAGGCATGGTAGTTATTCTTATTGTCGTTATCGCGCTACTCGTGGCAGTGACAAGCATTGTGCCAGTGCGCAGCCGCTTGAGCGGCTTTGAGCTACAGCGCCACCTCGATGCCAAGCGAAAAGGCGCGCTACTGGAGTGGCGTCGGGGTGAATTCTATACCGAAATCATGACGCTTAGGCGGATTCTGGTGGCGTTTTTGCTGGTCGTGGCGTCGGCGCTGATCATTGCGCAGTACGGCTGGGTATGGGGGCTGCTAGGGGCGCTCGTCCTGACGATTTGCTACAACCGCGTGGCTGCACTGGGTGTGGTGCGTGCGCCGATGCAGCGGCTTTACAATACGTACGAGCAGAATCTGTTGGCGTTTGTTGACCAGTATCGTGGACTAATAGGAGCATTTCACGGGGTTGCCGATACGGTAGCGGAGCGCGAGGTGGCGTCGCGCGAGGAACTCGAGCATATCGTCGAGCAGTCGGTATTTCTTACGCCAGACGAGCGTCGTACGCTTGCCAGCACGCTGCATTTTGCGGACAAGCTTGTGCGCGACTATATGACGCCACGCTCGGTTATGGAGGCTGTCGGCGCAAATGAGCTGCTGGGCCCGCTCGTGCTCAATGACTTGCACAAGACAGGACATAGTCACTTTCCGGTGTTTGAAGGCGACATCGACCATATCGTCGGCATGCTGCACATCCATACGCTCCTCGACCTCGCAAACAAGAAGTCGCCGACAGTGAAAGACGTGATGGAGCCGCGCGTCCTCTACATTCATGAAGAACAGACGCTTTCGCAGGCACTCGCCGCGTGCATCAAGCACCGCCGGCATTTGCTAGTGGTTATCAATGAATTCCGCGAGACGGTGGGCGTGATTACTATCGAAGACACAGTCGAGCAAATGATTGGCCGCAACATCGTCGATGAATTCGAGGCGCACGATGACCTGCGTGCCGTAGCGGCTCGCAACCCACGCGGCAATAATCACTCCAAGCACTCTCTCGACGTTTAGAGGTGAAAGTGGTAAAATAGGACGGATATGGAACGAGTAGTAGCGGCGCATACGCCCAACAAAACAGGACAGACAATCAGCGTAAGCGGTTGGGTACAGAGCCGACGGGACCATGGCGGGCTTATCTTTGTGGATTTGCGCGACCATACAGGCCTCGTACAGCTGGTGTTTAACCCAGAGGCAGGTGAGGCATTTGCGGGTGCCGAGGAGCTGCGCGATGAGTATGTCATTACTGCTGAGGGCGTGGTGCGTGAGCGCGGCGAAGGGCTCGCAAATCCAAACATTGCCAGCGGTGCCGTAGAGGTGCAGGTGGAACGCTTGCGTATCCTTAACCGTGCCGAAACCCTGCCTATTCAGCCGTTTTCTGAAGCGCAGGCAAATGAAGAACTGCGCCTCAAGTACCGCTACCTCGACCTGCGCCGCCCCAAGATGCAGCATATGCTTCAGAAGCGTGCTGAGATGTTTACGTATATCCGCGGCTACATGGAACAGCATGAATTTACCGAGGTTACCACCCCAATCCTCGCCAGTTCCAGCCCGGAAGGCGCGCGCGACTTCTTGATTCCTTCGCGGCTGCATGAGGGCAAATTCTATGCCTTGCCGCAAGCGCCGCAGCAGTTCAAGCAGCTCCTCATGGTCGGCGGTGTGCCGCGCTACTACCAGCTGGCAGCATGCTTCCGCGACGAAGACCCGCGCGCTGACCGACTATACGGCGAGTTCTACCAGCTCGACGCCGAAATGAGCTTCGTCGAAGACGGCGAAACCGTACGCCAGATGTTCGACCCGCTTATTACGCGGCTGTCGACTGAATTTGCCGGCAAGCGGCTGCTATCTGAGGACATTCCACGCATTCCGTACCGTGAGGCGATGGAGAAATACGGCAGCGACAAGCCAGACCTGCGCTTCGGCATGGAGCTTATCGAACTTACTGATGTATTTGCTACAACGGAATTTACCGTCTTCAAGAATGCTGAGACCATTAAGGCTATCCGCGTCGAACGCGGAGCCGAGCTTAGTCGTAAGCAAATCGATACCTTCACTGACATCGCCAAATCTGAAGGAGCGGGCGGACTGGCCTATATCACCTACGAGAATGGCGAAGCCAAGAGCCCCATCGCGAAGTTCCTCAGCGAAGCTGAGCTTGCTGCGGTGCGGGAAAGAACTGGTGCCCAGGGCGGCGACACAGTCTTCTTTGGTGCCGACAAGCGCTCGGTGGTCAACAAGGTTCTAGGGCGTCTGCGCAGCGAATTTGCCGACCACTTCGGGCTCAAAGACCCCTCGGTGATTGCACTCTGCTGGATTGTCGATTTTCCGTTCTACGAGTGGGACGACTCCCGCCGCAAAGTCGATTTCGGCCACAACCCATTTAGCATGCCCAAATTAGGTGGTCGCGGCATAGAAGCACTCGGCGTCTCGACCGACGAAGCCAAGCTCGCCATCCTCGCCGACCAGTACGATATGGTCATGAACGGCTACGAAATCTGCAGCGGCGGCGTACGCAACCACAACCCGGAGGTACTCTACAAAGTCTTCGGCCTGCTCGGCTATGATGAGCAATACGTCGAAGACAAGTTTGGTGCCATGCTAAACGCCTTCAAATACGGCGCGCCGCCGCACGCCGGCTGCGCCTTTGGCGTGGACCGTATGATCATGGAGTTTATGGGCGAGTCAAACATCCGCGAAGTCATCGCCTTCCCTAAGAACGGCAGCGGCGTGGACGTCATGATGAACTCTCCATCAGTGGTAGACGATGCCCAAAAGCGCGACTTAGGCTTATAATCACAAATATATTTGACTCGTTGGTTTGTTTGCGGTACCATAAGCGTATATAGTAACGACAAGCATTGCCTGGAGGTGAAAAGATTTATGGCACGTCTACCTATACCTGGTTCAGACGCAGGAAATTGGGGGCAAATCCTCAATGATTACCTATCGGCAGCTCACAAAGCTGACGGAAAACTCAAACCAAACTCAGTCGATACAGCAGCAATTGCTGACGGCGTTGTCACAGAGGCAAAGCTTGCTTCAGCTGTACAAACAAAGCTAAATAATGCTGGCGGTTCGCAAGGCGCGACTGGCGCCCAGGGGCCACAAGGTCCAGCCGGTACGAATGGTACTCAAGGCGCAACTGGTCCGCAAGGCCCAGCTGGCACGGGCGGCCAAGGTCCTGCTGGCGCAACCGGCGCACAAGGCCCTGCCGGTTCGCAAGGCGCAACTGGTCCTCAGGGTATCCCAGGTACCGCCGCAGCGCAAGGCGCGACTGGCGCCCAAGGACCCGCTGGCGACACTGGCGCTACTGGCCCTCAAGGTCTCCAGGGTATTCCCGGTACTGCTGCCGCTCAAGGTGCAACCGGCGCACAAGGCCCTGCCGGTAACACCGGCGCAACTGGTCCGCAAGGTCCAGCTGGCACAGGTAGTCAAGGCCCAGCCGGTGCTACTGGTCCACAGGGACCAGCCGGAACTGGCAACACTGGTGCCACAGGTCCAGCTGGCTCACAAGGCGCTACTGGTGCTGCTGGCCAGGGTGTTCCAACAGGCGGAACCACTGGACAGATTCTTGCTAAAAGCTCAAGCACTAACTATGCGACACAATGGGTGAACGCGCCTACAGGCGGCGGAAGCGCTAGCTGGAATATCCGCGCTATCACTACTGCTGGTTCATCGCAAACTGTCGTAGCTGCAGATGGCGATTGGATCGTTGCAAATCCAGCCACGCATGCTATTACCGTTCAGCTGCCAGCACCGGCTGCTAATGCTCGAGTGCGTGTCAAGCGTAATCGCGTTGCAGACAATTCGATTCTTATCACAACACCAAATGGCGGCATGCTTGACGGTGGTGAGCCAACCATGGCAACGCTCAATGCTGGCTGGTCGAGCGCAGACTACGAATCAGACGGCACTAACTGGTACACGGTGTAAGGTAGGAGGATAGAATACTATGGGAAGTCCAGGAGTAGGTGGAACAATTAGTGCAGCTTCAGACGTATCGTTTAGTAGCCCAACTACAGATGATCTATTGATACGTGGTGCCAGCTATTGGACCAATACAGCAGCAGCAGGCAAGGTCGCCCTTGCCTCTAAGGGCGGTGTTGAGAATGTCCAAGCTGTTACTTCGACAGCGAGCACTACACTTAACCTAAATAACGGTAATGTATTCAATGTAACGCTTGCTGTTGCATCGACCACATTCGCCTTTTCGGGAGCGACAAACGGCAAGGCCTGCTCGTTTGCGATATACCTCAGGCCAAATGCAGCCAACCGCGCTGTCGTATGGCCGGGGAGTGTCAAGTGGGCTGGTGGTACTGCGCCAACCCTCAGCACTACCGCCAACGCTGTCGACATCGTCGTCTTTGAGTCAATCGATGGCGGCACGACATGGTACGGTTCGCTTGTCGGTGCGAACTTCAGCTAGAAGCTCGTGCACTTAGAGTAAATACGCCTCTCCATGGGGCGTATTTACATATAGGAGGAGATTACTAAAGCAAGCGCTTTATGCGGCGTACCAGCCGTCGCCCCATAGGTCGTAGAGGCGGTTGAAGTAAGCATCGTACCGCTTGGCAACTTCGTGGGTACCAAAGCGCATCTGAGCAGCCTTGCGGAGTTTTTCACGCTTTGCGGGGGTGAATTTCTCGCAGGCTTTGGCAGCAGCTACGAAGTCACGGAACACGTCGCAGCGGTAGCCGTTGACGCCGTTCTCGACTGTTTCGGTAAAGACGCCGAAGTTGGTGGTGATAACCGGTGTGCCAGACAGGAGCGCCTCGGCATGGACGCCACCGAATGGTTCGATATAGGTCGAGGCAACGAACACGGCCTTGGCCTTACTCATCAACTCGCCGCGCTTTTCCACGCCAACGACGCCAACGTGCTCGCCGTAGCCGCTGAAGTTGCCCTGGCCAGCCAGGATGAGCCGTTTGCCAAGCTTTTGGCAAACTTCTTGAGCGATCGGATAGCCCTTGTCGGTGTTTAAGCGGCCGATAAAGAGATAATAATCGTCCTTTTCTTCGGAAAAAGGAAACTCCTCAATGTCGTAGTAGTTAGGAATAACAGTTTCATAGAAATTACCGTGGAGTTCATCGTGCTGGAGGCCATGGACAAGGTGAAGGTGAGCCGCGCCGTGCGGTCCTTGACGGAACGCCGCCTG
>CAZGGJ010000004.1:0-71715 GCA_964525315.1 uncultured Candidatus Saccharibacteria bacterium
AAGGTCCTCCAGGCTTCACTGGCCCCAAAGGCGACAATGGTCAAGACGGTGCAGACGGCACATCCGTCACTATCACTGGCAGCGTGGCCAATGCTGCAGCCCTTCCCACTGGCTTGACTCCTGCCGATGCCGGTAAAGGCTATATCACCCAAGACGATGGTCATCTCCATGTGTGGAGTGGCACTAGCTTTAGCGATGTTGGTACGGTACGTGGTCCACAAGGACCGACGGGACCACAGGGGATTCAGGGAACAGCAGGTGCTACTGGAGCTGTAGGAACTACTGGTGCAAATGGTCTCCAAGGCGCTACGGGACCGCAAGGTGGTCAGGGAGCGACCGGCCCGCAAGGGCCCAATAGCGCAACAAACCTGAGCTTTACACGCACTGCAACTGCTGTAACAGTAGAATCGTCGACCGGTACAAACGCAGTTTTGCCGGTGGCTGATGCGACGAATGCCGGTGTGCTTTCTTCGGCCGATAAGGTCAAGCTGAACGCGATAACAGGGACCAACACTGGCGACCAAACAATTACGCTCACGGGTGACGTAACTGGGAGTGGTACCGGCAGTTTTGCGGCTACCATTGCAAACAACGCAGTGACGAACGCCAAAGCAGCCCAGATGCCCGCTAACACTCTCAAGGGTAATAATACCGGCTCGGCGGCCAACGCAGCTGACCTAACTGTCGCGCAAACCAAGACGCTGCTCGCCATGACGCAGAGCGATGTCAGCGGTAACGTACCGGTATCCAAGCTGAACTCTGGTACGAACGCCTCGGCCACGACTTATTGGCGCGGCGACGGCGCTTGGGTCGACCCACCAGGCGTGGACCTTTATATTCCATTCTCGATTTCGGGCGCAGCCTACGTAACAGCTGGCCAGGGTCGTGTGTATATCGAATCTTCACGTACGATTACGCGTGTCCGTGCCAGTGTAGGTACGGCACCGACTGGCGCAAGTCTTATCGTTGATGTCCTGAAGAATGGTACTTCTATCTATAGCGGTACTCCTGCCAACCGTCCAACGATTGCGGCTGGCAGCTACACGGCACTTGGCGGTACGCCAACAACAACAACATTCGTCAGTGGTGATTACATCACAGTCAGTGTCGTGCAGATTGGCTCTGGCGTGGCTGGGTCGGATTTGACGGTAAGCATAAGGTTGCAGTAGCCTTATGCCAGCAATATTGCGCAATAATGCCAACGGTGGAACCAATGGCGCTAGTGTGAGCTATACCGCCAGCGGTGGGGCGGACTCTGGCGAAGATTGGGATTTTATCTATATGGGAACGAATGGCAGCATTACATATGCTGACAAGCCGGCTCGGGGTAATCTATCTTATAAATGCAGTGTCGGTGCGACAGTAACCGATGTCAAAATGGAATGGCAGCGATTTCAGCCATCCGACACGGTATACGTACGGTTTTACGTTTTCCTGCCCAGCTTGCCAAGCGGTTCATTTCGGTTTTTTGAATTCAGCGACGGTACTCAGCTAGCTTTTAGTTTTGGTTCTTTGACGGATGGAAAAGTACGCATCCGCGATTCTGCCGCAGCTGCGATGGCGACATCTACAATATCACTCCCTACTGGACGCTGGATACGTCTGGAAGCGAAAGTAAATGCACATGGTAGCACCGGTGGTGCGGTGGTGAAAATTTTTACCGAGGCTGATTCACCATATCCTGCTGAAGTAATAACATCGACAAACACATTTAACACAGCACCAAATGGCACAGGAATAAAGATAGCTCGTTTTGGGATTGTAGGGTCGGCCGGAGCTAACTTTACGTATTACTTAGACGATATTGAATTAAATAATACTGGGTATGCTGGGCCAGCCGACCCCGAGTTTGCGGGGCTGCTTGAAATGGCAAATACTGCTGATTTTGGCTCTAACGGTACATCTCTGACCGAGCTAAATAGCGGTGACACTTCGAATAGATTTTTCCAGAGCTCGACCACTCCGTGGCAAGTCAATTTTTCGAGTACGCAAAAGGCGCACGGAACTCTTTCTTACTTATTTCAACCAGTGAGCGGTCAGGAGAATGTCATCATGTGGTGCAATCTTCATACGAACGCGGCCGCCCTGCGCTTTTATCTTTACTTGACTGCTATACCAGGTGAAACTATTACATTCGGGCAGTTCACGACTGGACCAGGCGGATTTTTGCAGCTTGCGTGGCTCGCGGTGAATCTCAGCGGAAGGCTCTGTGTGCTTGATTCGACAGGTTCTGTTCTCTGGCAGGCTGCTGCTCCACTGTCGGTTAATACATGGTATCGTCTTGAGTTGTTCACGAGTCTCGGCGGCACTGCAACAAGCGGCACCATCGAAGTGGCATATTATCTCATGGACAATCCCGCTGCAATTGATACTTTTGCTACTTCATCGGCAAACCTGGGGACTAGCCCAATTGCATGGGCGCGATTTGGCAAGATTGGCGCCACTCCTTACGCGGCACCATTTTACATCGATGACGTTGGTGTGGTGCAAAATGCGAGTGGTTTTATAGGACCGTACACCGGTCTTCCGGCCCAACCTCCAGTCGCTCCTGGTGTCGTCCCGCACCTTGGCTGGGGGAGAGAAGTGTGACCCTAGGGCGACGGCTCCAGCGAATCGCTGGCGCCAGAGTACGTAATCGCGATGACCTACTCGTTGGTATTGACAAGCCGGGGCCAGGTAACACTGGTCCCTACACGGTGACGAGCTGGACCGATGTCAATCCGCCAAGCGGACAGGTTATTACTATCGCAACACCTGGTACATATTATGGCCGGCGATTTTGGGGACAGATTCGTGTATCGGTGCCCGGTGTCGTGTTTCGTGAATGTTGGTTTGCCGGTCCAAAACCTTCGACAGTAGTCGTTGGCGACCCTGGTGTGATTCGTAATTTCGGTGCTAATCCTCAAAAGTTTGAAATTTGGGATTCAATTGTTGACCCTATGCCGTGGGTCACTGAGCGTAGCGAGCCAAAACTGAATTACCTCGCTATGGGCATTCATGGTGGTAACTGTAAGGTATACCGTACAGAATTTCGTAATATCCATGACCCCTGGAACTGGATTGGTCCCGACCCTGCTGTTGCGACTGCTGCAGTAGTTGAGAATCAAGAACATGTGTTAAAACAATGCTGGGTACATGCCGGATATTATGAAAATAATGTCGTACCGCCAAAGGATGGGCAGCCACATGCCGATGGATTCCAAACTAATTTTGGTCGCAATCTCACAATACGGGGTAATTTCATTGGTGGTCAACGCGACATGACGGGTTATCTTACCTGGCCAGGCGGCTATAACGCGGGTGATGACTTCTTTGGTGCAGGTATAATGCTACAACAAGAAGTGTCCAATGCCGACGGCTGGAAAATCGAGAATGTCTTGATTGAGGACAACTGGATTGCTGGCGGTAACCATGGTATTAATCATTCCTATCGCTCTAGTTTGCCAAACGACTTTGCGACGACTATCATTCGCCGCAATAAGTTTACGACGCGTACGGGTAGTAACTGGAATCAGTCGTATCGATTGAGCGTTGATTCGGATACAAGCTCACCTCCCGTGCAGGCATCTTCGGGTCCAGGCACATACATTATCAAAGGCACAAATATTCCGTCGAGTGTCTACTCCCAAAACGTCAATGAACAAACAGGTAGTCTCGTCACTATCTCGCCTGGGGGTATTAATAACTAATGTTCTCTATGATGGCAATCTGGCGAATACAATGGAGCCGAGGCTAGCATATGGCTATTAGCGTAAGAAGATTATCTCGAGCCGCGGCAATTACTCCGCGTGTTCTTACTCATCCCGCCGTCATGTACAACACCACCCAGCTCAATGTCATGGCTGCCGACATCACCGCCTCCGGCTCGAACAGCCGTAAAACCAACTACAACACCCTTCTCACTCGTACTGCTGCCAGTGGTGCCAATAGCGGTACGGCATTTTCATCGCTGTCATGGACGCCGGCTCCAGTGTCAGTCGTCAAACGCTACCAATCCGGCTCGTATACCGATGTGGGTGACGCTGACCTTATCGCAGATGGCATCGCCGCCCTGACACATGCCTTCATCTGGCGCCTGACGGGCAACCGAGCATCGGCATCAAAGTCGAGTGCAATTCTGAATGCCTGGTCCTCGACCATTACCGGCATTGCCAATGGCTACCCGGAGTCGTCGACCGTTGCCGCCGACGGCAAGCTGCTGGCCGGCTGGACAGCTTCTACGCTTGCCCGCGCTGGTGAGATAATGGCGCACTCAGGCTGGACTGCTAGCGGCGGGGAAACGGCATTTAATGCAGCGCAGTTCAAGAGCCGCCTGCAAACAATCTGGCAGCCTATCTTGACGCCCACCGAACCCATTGGCCAGCATAACTGGTTTGGGGCAGTCATTGACGGTGCGATGCAGACAGCAGTGTTCCTCGATGACCATGAGGCGTTCGACAATGCTTGCGCGTGGTGGCGCGATGTCGTTCCGACCGTGTTCTGGATGCCGGGCGACACCAACTCTCAGCCGCAACTAGCAGCTTCGACTCCGCCATCGTCCGGGCTACCCCGCGTGCCAGCAGGCAGCCGCTACAATGTCCCGACCTCGACCCGGTCGCAGCTGCTCAGTTACTGGCAGAACCCGTTGTCATGGCCAGCAGGCCTGTCGGGTGAGCTGGGCCGCGACTTTCACCACAACGCCATGATTTTTGCTACCGTGGCCAACGCTGCCGAAACCGCCTGGCACCAGGGTGTTGACCTATACGGCGAGGAGCAGACGCGCATCGTCACTGCTACCGAACTGTTTGCCGGGTTCCTGAACGAGATTTATGTCAATGGCAATACCTCGCCTGCGGGCTGGCCGTTTGCCAAGTCGGCCACCAGCGGTTCGTATACCACTTCAACCCAGCGCGCAACCTTCGAACTACTCTATATGCATTACCACGACCGTAAGGGTGTAGCCATGCCAAATACTGCATCGCTCCTCGTAAACTACACTCGCCCTTCGACCTTTGATATTGATACCGGCCCGGGCATGGTGTTCTGCGAGGAGATGACGTTTCGAGGGAATGCGGGGTAGGGGGATTATGAGTATTGCAGCGCGGCGTTTAGCGAGAGGGGTTTCGGAGGCATGGACACCGGCTGTGCTGTGGGCGCAAGCGGCGGCACAACAACGCCCAACTGGTTCGGAATATGTTCGCTACGAAGACCTCTATACATCGGGCAACACACTTCAGCAAGTCATCAATAAGGTGACGGTAGACGGGAATGGCAAAGCTCGCATACTTACTCTCCCTGAAGGCGTATTTACGGTGAGCGGTACTATTGGTACGCCGCCTGCCTCTGCGAGCGTGTGGATTGGCACTTCTGGGAATGGCGGTTCGGGGTGCCGAGGAATTGTTGGGTCGGGTCGAGGGACGATTATTCGACTGTCGGCCGACACAACGACGGCGGATGCAAATAAAATTTACGGCAACATTATTCGCATCGACGGCGCGGCTGACGCACGCTTTTCTAACTTTCAGCTCCAGGCCGAAGCACAGACTGATGGCAGCGGCAACAAGACATATGGTTCTGGCATTATGCTGCGCGAGTGCAATGGCGCCGAACTCTCATGGCTGTATCTGCGCGGCGCATCACCTGGATTTGCTAATTACCCTCCTGGTGAAACCTTTGGTATCAATGTCTATAGGTCAGACAATGTGGTGATTCGCGATACGGAGATAGACGGACGTGACCTAAGCGGTGTCCGTCAATGCGCTAGTTCGTTTGGTTGGAACGGTTCCGGCACCTATCCAAATATTATGTTTGCACAAAATGCAAAAGTGCTTCGCACCTATTGCCACCATGGTCTCGCTGGGATGCCAACATTTTGGGAAACGCAAACTATCTATACCGAAGATTTATGGTCGTTTAGTACAGCCAGTGCGAGCGGTAATTTATCGGGACACTGTATTAATCATGAACAGTGCAAAGGGCCGGTCACTCATGTCCGTCCGCGGATGTTTGTGTTTAATGCGCAATCGGCAAGTACGGCACCGCCCTCTCCGTTACCAGATGATACGCGTACCACCAATAGCGGGTTTCATTTCTCTTTGTTTACGACAATCGACGATATCGGGGCAACTACCACCATCATTGAGCCGGTTTGGGATAAGGCATATACCGGCTCGGGCCTGCTTATTATGGCGGGGTATGATGGCTACAATGGCGGTGGCAGTGGTGGTACGAGCGCGCTTGTCACCGCCCCGACGATTGTCAAAAATGGCGTGACGCTACAGGTATACAATCACCCAACAAGCGGGTGGAATACCGCCGACCCGGCGACGCGATTCGCGTGGTTGCACTAGGGAGAAATGGTGTGAAATATAGCAAGAACGGGGTCTACGCTAGCAACCGACAGGAGAAAGAACATGTCTATTAGCGCAAGAAGGTTATCTCGAGCTACAGCGCCTGAAGTAGACGATTTCATTCTTGGCGTCACGATTCCGGTGCCGGGTGTGAACGTCGGCGTATATAGTGGTGTTGCGCGTACAACCTATAGCGGCCCGACGACGATTACGACGAATGGCACGACTATCCAGAACCAAAACATTACGCAGTATATCGACGTCAATGCCAAAGATGTCACATTTATAAACTGCTCCTTCTCGGCCGGCGGAGACCTATCGACGGGAGGCATGGTAAACTGTAAGTCAGCTACCTGCGAAAATATTCGTTTCTATCGCTGTACATTCATGCCAGCTACGATGAGCGACCGCCGAGACGCGGTCTACGGACACGACTATACGGCAGAACGCTGCCATATCGAGCGCACGGTTGACGGCTTTGCGGTCGCAAATCAGTACGCCGCAGCCGCCAATGTACACCTGCTTGGTAACTGGATTGGTAATCTCGCATGGTACAACGATGACCGCCAGGGCCAAGGCAACGGCGGGCATAACGATGGTACGCATAACGATGGCGTTCAAATCCACAGCGGCACGAATATTCATATCCAGGGCAACGCCTTTTATGGCTACAAGTTCAACGCGCTTGGCACGCCAGCACTAGATAGTTCTGCCGATAATCGCCATCCACAAATTGGTCAGATACTGATGGCCAGTACGGCAGCGTATTATCACGTGGGCGATGTGCACTTCAATAGCAATTTCATATGGGGTGGAGACAATGGCGTCAAGACGTCGTCCAAGTGTTCTATTCATAACTCCTCAGATGCTGCGTTCGACCTGGAGTGCCGCAACAATACGTGGATGGACGACAACCAGCGTGACTACGGCTATACCTGGAAATTCTATCTTATCCGCACCGATAACCTAATGACTATTAACGGGCGCGGCCCTTTCACAACGTCGCCCGGGTCAGCAACCTACGACCTGGATGGCAACAAATGGTCGGCTACTTCGCCCGATGTCAGCCCAGCGCGGCGCGGCGCGGCAGTGTTTGTCCGGGCTGACCCCGCTTAGTTTGGCGATAAAATAACGGTTCTGTATAATAAACCATAAGTATCTATAGGAGGAAAGTAATCTAATGGGAAGTCCAGGAGTAGGCGGGTCGCTCAGTGCAGCAAGTGACGTAGCGTTTAGTAGTCCTACGAACGGACAAGTGATTACGCGTAGTGGTGGGTATTGGGTGAATGCAGACTCAGCTGGCGGTACGGCCGCTGCGACGAGCATTTTACAGATTGATGATTTTCCTGGTGCCAACGACAATGCCAAGCATGTCGCTGCGTGGGATGCTGCCAGGAATGCGACCCGCAAGCCGATATTACAGTATCCGGCGCGGACCTTTGGGCCGCTGACGACGCCAATCGCGGCGTTTTCGGGCATGCGGGCAATCGGACCGGACGCCAATGGAAGTGACGGGCCGAAAAACCAAGAAATTGGCGGCGGCAACCTCGTGCCGCATAGAGTTAATGTGAACTGCGGCACGGGTACGTCAGCCTTGTTTGTCCAGTCCAGTACTATCCAGGAAGTTATTTTCGCCAACATTTCATTTTCTGGCTCGTCCGGCTCGCAGTGGTGGCACAATGTCAACGGTAGTTCGTACTCGATTTATCCGGGGCTGTTTCATTCGCTATCGTTTGATGGGTTCAATTCGGTCCTCGGCAACGCCGCGCAGAAGTTTACCGCCACCCAGGTCGTGTTCTCTGGGCACTGGACGGTGCTGAACTACCAGCTGACGCCGCTGCATATCGGCGGGTCGGACAACTCGCTGTGGATGTCGGGGTATCTTAATTCCAACTCACCCGCAGGCGTGAGCGGCAATGGTAATCCTATCATTCACTTTGACTACCTCGAGAAGTCTAATATCGGCTATATGTTTATTACCGCCGAAAACGATTGGCTAGGGATGCGCGTATCAGGGCCTATCGCTCGCGCTATAAGCGTATACGGCGGTACGTTTGAGGGTAGGGCCACTGGCAACCCGGCGACTCGGCCAGTGATTGATATCGCTGGCGGGCATGTCACGATGTATAGCCCGGATATCGGCTATGTGACGACGGCCAATGGCGCGATTACCCAGTCCGCTGGCGTCTTGGAATGCTATAGTCCACACTACCGCAAAGCATCGGCTGCAGCTGCAACCTTCCCGATGCTCTATCAGACTGGCGGCATTGCTCATATTACGCGGCCACTCAGCGCGGATGGCAATGCAATTCGCATTCGCTGGAAGGATGCAGCACTTGGTACTCAGGATGAGGATATCCCCTATCCCACAGGCAATAGCCGGGAGACCTGGTAAATGTCGCGATTTGTTCAGCGCCTGATGCGTGTCGCACACCCACCTGTGACGCCGCCTGGCGGAACGAGCCCGACAGCTGATGCCGGCTCAGTGCCGGTCGGTACCGCGAGCTACACGGTGCCGGGCGATGCGATATATGTCGCGACGACTGGAAACGACACAACCGGCACCGGTGCTGCCGGGTCGCCATACCGGACACTGGCCAAAGGCATTTCGTCGGCCACAGCTGGCAAGACGATTGTTATGCGCGCTGGTACGTACCACGAAGGCGGCAGCAACCATACATCGGCTATCGGCCTAACTGTTACAAAAAACAATCTCACGATTCAGAATTATCCTGGCGAGGCCGTATGGTTCGACGGTTCAAGTACACAAACCGGCTGGACACAGTCCGGCAGCACCTGGTACATCCCATGGACCAAGCAGTTCGACCACAGCCCGACAGCCACGAGCGGAGCCAACGATGGGACCGATGCTGGCTGGAAATGGATTAACGATAACTACCCATGCGCGCCATTCCCTGAGCAAGTGTTTGTCGACGGCGTGCCGCTGACGCAGGTAGGCTCGCTCGGCGAGTGCGTGGCCGGTACGCTCTTTGTTGACGGCACGACAGCGGGCAACAAAATCTTTACGCCAACACGTCTCTACATTGGCACGAATCCTGCTGGCAAGACGGTCAACGTCACCGACCTGCATGTCTTCCTGAACCTTGGCCAAGGCTACACTAACCTAACGATTCGCGGTATCGGTATTCGCCGCTACGGCAATGCTTTGCCGCAGTATGCTGTGCTGCGCTTTGACGGCAATAACAACACGACCAACTCGCTACTCGAAAACGTCGTCATCGAAGACACGGCCGGCATTAGCGCAACGTCGAACCAATGCCATGGCAATACCTTCCGTCATATCACAGTGCGCCGGGCTGGCTACCGGGCACTCGGCGGCTATCGCTCCGACAACCTGACGTTCGACAAAGTCCTTATCGAATACGCTAATACTGAGAATTTCAACTCTAGCCCTGATTCCGGCTGTATCAAGGTGACACAGTCGCAGCACGTGACGCTCAGTAATAGCATCCTCCGCGACAGCAAGTGCAAGGGTATGTGGTTTGATATGTCGGTGTATGACATGAACGTCTATAACAATGACTTTCTCCGTCTCAAAGATACCTGCGCGTTCTTCGAAATCAGCGGTACTGGCATCTGCGCCAACAACCTCTTTGTTGACTGTCCATCTGAAGCCATCAAGGTCAACAACACCGACAACATGCAGGTCTGGAACAATACCATCGTCAATTGCGGCGCGCTCAGTCAGCGATTGACGCCCGATACGTCCAATCTGGGCAATGGTGACCGCCGCCCATTGGCCGTCTACCAAGAAAGCCGCCGTCCGGCTAATACTTCGTACGGACTGGATGGCCGCTATCCGCTGGGTCACGCCATGTACACCACGTACATGACTTGGCAAATCAACGACATCGACATTCACAACAACATCGTTACCGATACACCGGCCAATGCCTACGCGATATTCTGCATCGACGACCAGCAGGTGCAGTCAGGTGGCGCCAACCAGCTCCTAGCAAGCTATGGTGTTAATATGACAGCTAATGTCTTTCATTGGACAACCGCTCCGACCACTACTTTCCCGTATCCCTATATCTTCCCGCCAACTACTGTTGGCAGCTCGACACCGGTCGTGTACTCAACGCACGCAGCGATGCGTTCGGCCACGTCGCTTAATGCAAATGGTGTCGAAATCAACGCCAAGGGTTCGGGCACGTCTAACGCATCACCAATCGATGCCAACTATGCAGTCACGACAGCCCAAGCGGCGCTTCATACGAGTGCCACCGCACTCAGCGGCACTATCGCAGCGCTTATCGGACAGTCAGCCGGTGCCAAACATGCGGGTGCTTGGCGCGGTGAAACCGAGACACCACCCAGTGAAGTACGAGAGATAGGCTGGATTGGCGACTCGCTGACGTACCAAGATAGTGGCAACGGACAGACGGCTATCAAGAATCTTCTCGTTGCCGGAGGATGGCAGAATACCAATAGCACTCGTGTCGATGGGCTGGTTGGCCGGTCGATTATCAATGGCGTCGCTCCGTATATTCCGAGTTCACAGACGGTGATAGACACCTGGCGGGCGGATGGATTCAATCCGCGAACCTGGTGTTTTGCGCTGGTGACGAATGACGAGTGGGACACCGATAGCGGCTGGACGAATAAAGTCAACACGCTACTCGCCAAAGTAAAGGAAGTGCCACATAGTAGTGGTTTGCCATATCGCATCTTCTGGGTCGGCGGACCTATCTATCGGCAAGATATCGCCGATGCTAATAGTCCGACGTATGCCAACCGCGCTACAAGGTTCGCGGCCGTCATGGCATCGATTCGTACTGCGCAACTGGCGGGCGGGCAGATTGGCGAAATGACCTATATCGACTTCCCGGCGCTTTATCGCAATGGCAGGGACGAAACCGGACACTGGCAATCAGGCGACTCAACCGGCCGCCACATGACTGCCACCGGCTACGGGGTTCGCAATACACTCACCGTACCCTTGGTCACGCCGCCGGGCAATTAGGCAACCGTCGTTACAGCAGAAAGGACACTATGCTTGCCAGAAGACTACAACGAGCGGCGACTGCATCTACGCCTGAAGAGCCGGGCGGATTCGTGCCGAACCTCATAAATAACCCGCACCTGGGCGGCTATCCTGATGCCACGAATACCGGTGTGCCGGCAGGCGTCACACTCACTAACAGCGGACCTATCACCGTTACTACCAACGGTGCCGTTATCCAAAACCTCAATATCGTCAACGGCAATATCACTGTCAATGCCAACAACGTAACGATTCGCAACTGCCGCATCACTACCTATGACTATTATCCGATTGACAATGGCGGTACGAACCTCTTGGTCGAAGACTGCGAAATTACCGGCACTGACCCGAATGTGGCGGCAGCAATTAGTTTTTCTAATTACACCGCTCGGCGTGTCCATGCAAAGGGCAGTGCCGATGGCTTCAAGGCCAATGCCAACTGTGTAATTGAGGATTGCTACATCCATGACCTGGCTGTCACGCAAGATTCGCACAACGACGGCATCCAGTCAACCGGTGGCGATAACGTGACCGTACGGCACAATACTATCGATACCAATACCGACGGCGTCGCTATCCAGTTCGGTTCAAGTAATACCGGCTGGCTGGTGACGAACAACCTGGTGCGTGCCACTGGCTGGGCATTCAACGGCGGCAGCGGCACATCGAACTGTACGTTTACGAACAACCGCTTCGCCCGCGTGTCTGGCTGGTACGGCCCTGCCTCCTTGGGCGGCTCCGGCAACACCTGGAGCGGCAATATCTATGATGATACGGGCAGCCCAGCCTAGCAGTGTAAACTTTATAAAGTTTACACACGCCGATACCTACAACTAGTTTCTCCTTGACAACCCCGCATGGGGGGGGGGGGTACCATAGAAGTAACATAACCACAAGCATCTATGGAGTAGCCACATGCCACGATTACCACAACCAGGAGGAGACCAAGGTAACTGGGGCCGAATTCTCAACGACTACCTCTCCCAGGCTCACAAATCAGACGGAACCCTAAAGGACAATATTGTCTCGGCCCCTTCCATTACTAACAACACCATTACCGAAGACAAGCTTGATACGGCTGTCCGTTCCAAGCTCAATAGCGGTGGTGGTACACAAGGAGCAACTGGACCACAAGGTCCGCAGGGTGTGCAGGGGCCGGCAGGTATCGCGGGCCAAATGGGTGCGACGGGTCCGCAAGGCCCAGCTGGCGCACAAGGCCCTGCAGGCTCTGTTGGCGCAACCGGGGCGACCGGTGTTGGTACTCCTGGGGCGACGGGTGCGACAGGTCCACAGGGTAATCAAGGTTCCGCTGGGCCTCAGGGCGCCACTGGTCCTCAGGGGTCGGCAGGAGTAGTCGGTGCAACTGGGCCAACTGGGACTGCAGGTGCTTCTGGTGCAACTGGTCCTCAAGGGGCCACTGGTCCTGCTGGCGTCGATGCCGATGCACTTATTCCTACGAATATACAAACCGGCTCATACACACTTGTTCTTGCCGATGCCGGTAAAGCGATTGACGTCAACTCGGCGTCAGCCACCACTATGACTGTTCCGCCAAATGCCAGTGTGGCCTTCCCAGTCGGTACGGTTATAGAAGTGTGTCGTTATGGTACGGGCACTGTTGCCGTCGCCGCCGGGGCGGGTGTGACGATTCGGTCGCGTGGTTCGTTGATGTCTATCGCGGCTCAGTATAGTTCGGTATCGCTACGCAAGCGGGCGATTGATGAATGGATACTAGTCGGAGACCTTAGCTAATGGCAGCAGTACATCATATTGCACGGCGTGGCCAGATGCAGTATCCTACCATCGCACAGGCTATGGTACAGGCTCATTACCGAGTGAATCTCGGTAATGTTGCGAGCTCACACCGCTTCCGTGCTCGCTCAACTGACCGCACTGAGCTAGTTATCGTCAACAATTCCGGTGGCGAGCTTCAGCTTGGCTCGCGTACTACCGATAACCCTGACTATAACTCGCCTTCAACATGGCCTTACACGGTACCAGATGGGAGTGAAGCCGTTATCACTGGCGATACACTGCAGTGGTACGCGCGCCGAACTGACGGCACCGGAGATATTTTTGTCGATGTGTATGTCAAGGAGATTGCGTAATGGCCGTTACTGTTCGTTCTGCTCAGACACGTAACCCCAGAGTATGGCTCGAAAACGTTACGACTGCAGCAAGTGATTATAAGCCGGTATATATGAGCCATGACCGCACCACCTTGTATGCGGTCAACGGTGGAGCGAATGACCGAACGCTTCACAAAAGCACCGACGACGGTGCTACCTGGACGGTTATCTTTACTGCTCCGCAGGCAAGCGAGAAGGTGACAGCATGTCTCGAGCTGTCAGATGGCAGGATGCTCGCGGCAACCTATCTTTTTGCCCAGCGACCACGACTTTATCGGTCAAGCCTTGCCGGCGGTGGCGGTACGTGGACGCAAGTGTTTGAAAATAACGGTGTACTCAGTCAGCTCCATCCGTATTGGGGACTAACAGACCGGGGCTTCGATGGTAACGGCCACCTGTGGTTTAGCGAATATGGCGCACAGACCACTACTTCCGGTAGTCAGTCCGACAAAGCTCGGCGTATTTGGCGCAGTGTCGATGACGGCTCTTCGGCAACACCGATGTTCGATATCATAACGTATGCTGAAACGGTGCGCGGTCTCACTGTCCCTGCTCAGACTGGCGGAGTGCATATGCACGCCGTTGCCTACGATAAGTGGGACGACCGAGTGTGGTTTACGATGGGAGATAACGTCGGTGCTGGTCCAGATATCGTTGTAGGCGGCCAGACAGGGACGAACGTTCAAATTGGTTATACTGATGATAGCTTTGCGACTGTGAACTGGTTGCCAGCTCCTACGTTCTGGGGAAATACGAAGGAGGCGCTGCAAGTGGTTGGCATCATGCCGCTTGAACATGCAGTTGTATTCAGCCCAGACGGAGTGGTGAATAGCCCGATTATTTTACCGCGCCGTGGCTACCGGACGTATGGCCCGCTCAAGGCTGGGTCGTATAACGGACTCCGTCAAGGCTATGGCTCGCTCGGCCAAGGCTTGTTCCAAGCCTGGAATCGTCCTGACCTTCCGGCATTAATGGCGATTGGCATGCCTGTGAGCAACTTCGGCCAGGCCGCAGCTGGATTATTCGCCGGCCTTGATGGCGGCTTGACGTGGGAGGAGTTGTACCGATTCACGACAGGAGCTCAAATTTCTGTTGGCGGCCTTGTCGGACCGACAGTGAACGGCAAGGTTTTGACCAGCTTTAATGACGGTGCCGCCAAGCTGTTTATAGCAGACTTGGTTACGGCTTAGAAAACGGACAGAAGAACTAATGGCAATTTCAGCACGACGATTACAGCGAGTACAGCAGAGACTGGCCTACCAAGGCACCAGTATTGGCCCCCTCGGCTATCGTATCGCCGAAATGTTCGGTGGTGACGGCAATGGTAGCTGGATTAATACGCCCATGCAGGCGAATACTGCGGTACATCCACTATCAAGTCAAGCCGTGGCTGATATTGTGCTGAATATTCGTACACACAAGACGGGGCTACCGAGCCAGGTTGCGTGGCCAAGCTTTAGCTACAATAACTGGTCTGCCAGCCTGAACGTTGTCGACTCCGCCAGTATGCCCCTTGTGCCAATTTTGGCGCGCGGTGGCAACGTCACGCAGTCATGGGCCTTTGCTACCCAGGCCATGATGTATGCAGGATTTCCGATACCAGATGGCCTAGAGCCGACAGATGATGGCGATGGTACTATCTACCTGTATGACCCTGACTGGAAGTGGGCCGGACGCCCAAACGACCCGCAATACCATGGAAGAATTTGGGAACTATGGGGTGCACGGTCACCAGCGCAGAATGCCGCTGATGGGTTGCCTGCGGTCTGGACGGCACTCCATGGCGGACGCATGACAGGTGTTAACAATCGTCTTCACGCGCATATGATTCTACGGAATTCGGGGAGTGATGTGACGACACAAGCCATCCCAACTGCGTACGCACCCAAGGCACCCAACGACACCTCTAGTAATGCAGGGTACTGGGGGTACGGGCCGGATGGTGTGTACGAAAGCTCCACCTGGCTCGCGAGCGCATCACACCTTGCGATGTCTCATCACATTCTTCGTATTTCCGATATGGTCAACGGTGTTATTAAGCATCCGATGGGATTCTCGTTGTATCCTATGGTTCCTGGCTCCGAAGGTAGTAAGCCCCATGTTTGGCCAGCGACTGGTTACGACAGTGCGTCGCGCGAATGGCTTCGCCACGGCAACCGGCTGCGTCTGCCGGCTGGCTACACGGCCACCCCGCCACCGAGTATCCCAGCATCGTGGCATGCTCTATGGCATATGTTCGTAAACTGTTTCCGTGATTACGGCATCATCATGGTTGATACGACAGGCTCATCCTTTGGTATGCGTGGGGAGCCGGGGCTTGGTCCATACTTACCGTCTGGATGGGATAGTAAAATGTTTTTACAATCTCTCCCTTGGGAGGATATGCAAATGTTAGCCGTCGGTAATGACAACGATTTTTATCCGCCTACGTAATGAATAAGCCCCCGCCAGCGTTGACAAGTTCACATGGGGGGGGGGGTATCATAAGGGAAACATAACCACAAGCATCTATGGAGTAACTAACAATCATGCCACGATTACCACACCCAGGCGGAGATAAAGGCAATTGGGGGACCATCCTCAACGACTATCTCTCCGTCGCTCACGAAGCTGACGGCAGCCTCAAGCCAGGTTCTGTAGCAGAATCCACGCTTGATGCTGCTGCTCGGGCAAAGCTTAATACTACGGGCGGTGCGATTGGCGCCACTGGGCCTCAAGGCTCCTCCGGTCCAGCTGGGCCCGCCGGCACTCCAGGCGTGGCAGGTCCGACGGGTCCAACTGGACCGGCAGGAGCAACGGGACTACAAGGCGCGATTGGCCCTGCCGGTACTCCGGGTACGAATGGGAGTGATGGCAATGCCGGCGCTACCGGTCCGCAGGGCACTCCAGGGACACAGGGTGCCACTGGCCCGCAAGGCTCCGTAGGCACAGCTGGGCCTCAAGGTGCTACCGGCCCCGCTGGTCAAGATGGCGCTGACGGTACGAGCGTTACCATCACTGGCAGTGTGGCTAATGCTGCCGCTCTTCCCACGGGCCTCACGCCAGGAGATGCTGGTACGGGGTATATCACTGAAGATAATGGGCATCTCCATGTCTGGAGTGGTACGGCCTGGACGGATGCCGGAGAGATACGAGGCCCTGCCGGTGCCACCGGCCCGCAAGGTGCACCGGGTGCTCCCGGAACGGCTGGTTCTGATGGCAACCAAGGAGCTACTGGGCCTCAGGGACCCACTGGACCAGCGGGTACGAGCGGCACCACTGGTGCGACTGGCCCCGCTGGGTCGCCGGGTGTGACAGGGGCAACAGGGCCAAGCGGTTCGGCAGGACTTGCTGGTGCAACAGGCCCGATAGGCCCGCAAGGTGCGACTGGCCCAACTACCGATGCCACGACTTCCTCAAAAGGAGTTGTTCGGCTTGCCGGCGACCTGGCTGGCACGGCAGACACGCCGACAGTGCCTGGCCTTGCCGCCAAGGCGAATGCCGTGGATACGATTCACAACCAGTCGGCCACTGCTCAAGCCGCCAATTACTGGGTGCAGAGTGCCGACCCGGCGAATGTCTCGGCGGTAGTGCAGGCTGCAACGAGCCAATCGGCCAATATATTTGAAGTTCGCGATGCTGGCGGCCAAGTGCCGTTTGCCGTACTGAATAACGGCGACGTCACCATCTCGCGCCGTACGCTCACCCTCGGTACGACCACGACGAATGCCTCGCGTTTCGTGCTCCAAGGTAATACGCAGACCAACGCTACCAACCAGTATGGGTTTCGCAGCGAGCCGATATTTCTGCCGACGGGTGCGGTGAGTAATGTTTATAGCTTGGTGAACCGCGCAGCGCTTGCTAGTAGCTCCCAAAATGTGGGTCAGCTGTGGGGTGCTGTCGTTGGTGTGCAGACACTGCCTAGCTACACAGGCACGCTGGCAAATGCCACCGTACTGGGTGTTTCAGCGCCCGATATGCAGGGCAGCAAGGCTAGTGTGGTATACGGCATATCTATCAGCGGCATAGCCGCAAATGGTGGCAACACTTCAGGCGAGATTAGCAATACCCAGCTGTATATTGATTCGAGTACGGCTGTCGCAGGCGCTGGCGGCACTGTACGTAATATCGGAATTCTTGCTATCATGCCAAGCGGAACTGGCGGTGGTACTACGGTTAATAACGGAGTTATCATCTCCGATACGGCCAATACGCCCAACGGCTCATGGTCGTTCTATAATAGCAGTGTTGCCAATAGCCACATCAGTGCCAATCTGCTGGTGGGAACCACCTCTAACCCTGCCGGACACAAAGTAAATGTCAACGGTAGCGTCAATGCCACCAATGTCCTCGCCGGCGGTGTCGACCTCGGCTGGGTATCACCGCCAGCCTCAGCTACTGCTGCTGGTACTGCCGGGCAGAAGGCGTATGACGCCAACTATCTATACGTCTGTACGGCCACTAATACATGGCGTCGTGTAGCGCTGGCGGCATGGTGATTTAATATAATGAGAAAAAGCATGAGAGCTAAAGGAGGAAATCTAGTATGGGTAGTCCAGGAGTAGGCGGGTCACTTAGCGCAGCCAGCGACGTCGCGTTTAGCAACCCTGCGACCGGGCAGGTGATTCAGCGCAGCGGTGCGTATTGGGTAAATGCAGCCCCGGCCGGGGAAGGTACTAATCCATCGAGTTGGATATACCTTGACCAGATGACCGGTGCGAATGATGATGCCAAGCTAACGGCTGCGATAGATTTGCAGAAAAACACTGCCGGCATGCCACCAATTGTTCTCGGCGCGCGCAATCATTCGTTCAACCAAACACGTCAACTCTATTCCGGCCTCAAGCTTATCGGTCAGTCGACTGGGCCAAAGAACCTCGAGCAAAGCCCCAATTTTGTGACGTCGCGTATTACCCTGGGGAGCAGCGTATCGTCGGGCGCGTCCAGCTGGTGGGTGACACCGGGCGGCAACCTGTTTGACATCTATATGGGTGATTTTGCTGTGCAAGGCAATGCTGGGTCGAGTGTGCACCAGTTTATCGATGTGACGAGCGGCTCGCTCTACGCTTGTCAATTTCATAGTCTGGCCTTCAACTTCATGCGTAGTGTGTTTGGCCGCAAAGACCGCAAGTGCCTCATGACGCAAGTAGTATTTTCGGGACATTGGACGGCAAATAATCTGTGGGATACCCAGTTTTTCCTTGGCGGTGCAGATTGTCAACTGTGGGTAGGCGGCTACATCAATATCGGGCCATCATCCTCATCATTACAGACGGGTACGTATGCTGACAACGATTATCAGATAGTCTTCGATAATCTTACCAAGACAGATATTGGCTATATCTTCACTTCTTCGTTAAATGGATGGAGGGGTCTCAAAGTGACGGGAAACAGCGGGCATGGACTGCGATTTTTCGGTGGGACGTATGAGGGCTACAAATCTTCGAATGACAACTTAGCTGCCCCAGGGACAGTTATCCGTCTCGAGGGCGGCTCAGGGGCATTCTTCGGCCCAAGCGTGGGGCAAGCGATGCAGAGTCCTGACGGGGCCGAAGGTGGGCCAATACACATGACCGGTGGTGAATGGTCGTTTTATTCACCGAATTTTTATCGTTCTCCGATGGCAGATAGTCAGCCGTGTATTTACCATACGGGCGGTAGGCTCCTCGTGATGGGCGCGACACGGCACGAGGGTGAAGCATGGACGACACGACCGCGCTACCAGACTACTCGGAGTGGCCCGAACTCATCAGAAGACTCGTTTTATTGTCCTGATATGTCGATGGTGAGTGTATAATCCTGTCTCTTCAGCGAGCGACAAATAGGCAGCCTAGATTATAGGTAAATACGACTCTGCCTTGACCTTTCCGCTGGGGGGGGGGTATCATAAAAAGTAACCATTAGCTATACTAGTAGCAACGATTAATAGTAAAAGGAGATACACCGCTCTATGCCGCGCCTACCCCACCCAGGAGGAGACAAAGGTAACTGGGGAGATATCCTCAACGACTACCTCTCCCAAGCTCATAACCCAGACGGTACTCTCAAAGATAACGCCGTTTCTACGCCTGCCATTACCAACAACAGTATTAGTGAAGGCAAGCTCGATGCGGCCGTCCGTTCTAAGCTCAACTCTGGCGGTGGTGTCCAAGGTGCAACTGGCCCGCAGGGTCCTCAAGGGCCACAAGGTCAACAAGGCGCTGCTGGCACGCCTGGGCAAGCTGGTGCCACAGGCCCACAAGGACCCTCCGGAGCACCTGGTAGTCAAGGACTTGCTGGTGCAACTGGTGCGCAAGGAGCTACCGGTCCCACAGGTAGTCAGGGTAATCCGGGTACAGCCGGTCCTACCGGGGCTACCGGCCCTCAGGGTACTGCTGGTCCCGCCGGTGCGACTGGCCCCAAGGGCGACCAAGGTGACGCGGGTGCTACCGGGCCTGCCGGAGCAGCTGGCGCCACTGGGCCAGCCGGCACTGACGCCGAGCCGCTGATTCCTACCAACTTGCAGTCCGGCTCATATACCCTTGTGCTTGCCGACGCAGGCAAAGCTATCGATGTTGACTCGGCATCAGCCACCACAGTAACTGTCCCGCCAAACGCAAGCGTGGCCTTCCCAGTCGGTACGGTCATAGAGGTATGCCGCTACGGTACTGGTACGGTTGCTATTGCAGCCGGTGCAGGTGTGACGCTCCGCTCGCGCGATTCGCTTACTTCTATCGCTGTGCAGTACAGCTCCGTCTCTTTACGCAAGCGAGCAACTGATGAGTGGATAGTAGTCGGAGACCTGAGCTAATGGCAGTACTGCATAGTATGCGGCGAGGCACTATGCAATACCCTGCCGCCACTCCGCAGCTTATGATGACGGCGCACTACAGGGTAAACCTTGGGTATGCAAATAACACGAATCGTGTACGTACACGTTCGGCCGACCGGCGCGAACTAATTATCGTTAATACGTCGGGTGGCGATATCGAACTGGGAACCCGTACGCAAGATAATCCAGATTTTAATTCGCCCTCTACCTGGCCTTACCAGGTGCCAGCGGGTAGCGAAGTAGTAATTACAAGCGATACCACTCAGTGGTATGCCCGCCGCATTGATGGTACGACAGATGTTTTTGTTGATGTCTATGTCAAGGAGGTGGCGTAATGGCGCTTTCTGTCCGTGCAGCCCAGGTGCGTGCTCCGCGTGTACGACTAGACAATGTGAACATTGCCGCGAGCCCCTATAGGCCAATATATATGAGTCGCGACCGTACGACCGTGTATGCCGCTAACGATAAAATACTTGCCAAAAGCACTGATGACGGCGCCACATGGACAGATATCTTCACGACGCCGCTGAGTAACGAACCCATCACGGCGTGTCTAGAGTTGCCCGACGGCCGACTGCTGGCGGCTGCTTGGCGGTTTAACCAAGCCCCCAGAATATACCGCTCAAGCCTACCAGGCGGTGCTGGCACTTGGACCAATATATTTCAAAATACTGGTGTGCTTAGTCAATTTCAGCCATTTTGGAGCCTTACCGACTCATGTTTTGACGGCAATGGCCATCTGTGGCTGAGTGAGTATGGCGCGCAGACGACTACTTCCGGCGACCAGAGTGACAAAGGAAGGCGCATCTGGCGTGGCAACGACGATGGTTCGTCGTTTACACCAATGTTTGACTTACTCACTTATGCCGAAACAGTACAGGGCCTGACTGTTCCAACCCAGACTGCCGGTCTTCATATGCACGCAGCTGCCTACGATAAATGGGATGACCGCGTGTGGTTTACGATGGGCGATGATGTTGGTGCAGGGCCGGACGTAGTAACGGGTGGTTCGAGCGGTTATAACGCTGAAATTGGCTATACCGATGATAATTTTGCGACGGTCAATTGGCTGCCACTGCCTGCATTCTGGGGAAATACTAGAGAGGCAGTGCAAGTCGTCAGTATTTTACCCCTAGAGAACGCCGTCATATTTGCTGCGGACGGTAAGCCAAATGGCATACTGGTCTTGCCGCGACGGGGCTATCGCACGTATGGGTCACTGAAGGTGGGGCCGCATAATTCAGTCCGTCATCTGTATGCCTCATTAGGTCAAGGCTTGACGCGCGCCTGGAACCGGCCTGACTTGCCAGCACTTGCGGCAATTAGTTTGCCTGCTACAAGCAGCCAAGGCGCTGCCGCATTGTTCGCCGGTCTTGATGGTGGGTTAGCGTGGGAAGAGCTCTATCGCTTTCAAACTGGAGTCATCACTACCCTCGGCGGCTTTGTCGGGCCGACAGTAAACGGCAAAGTAGTGGCATCGGTCAACGACGGCGCGGCCAAAGTGTTGACGGCTGATTTGGTGATAGTTTAGGTATACTAGGGAGAGAGAAAGGAGGGATAGCATGGCTATTTCAGCGCGGCGGCTGCAGCGTGCACAGCAAAATAGTCCAGACAGCGTGCCATTTGCGTGGCTTACTGGCTCTCCGGTGCCGCCAACTTCTATTCCTGCCATGACCACTGGCTACCGCGTATCTGGTACGCAGATTCTCGGACCAAATGGGCAGCCGTTTGTAGCCCGCGGCGTAAATGTTGGGTCGGTCAAGGCCAATGGCGGCGGGTACCCCGACTTCTCAAAAAATCCGCAATATGCAGCCGATTTCATTGCGCGCGGCGGCAACACCGTTCGCCTCCCGCACTATGCATCGTCCCGCTACTCATGGTCGGCACACAATACTGGCTACAACGGCTACACCGGAGCTGATGCGACATTCCAGTATGCCAAGGATTTGATTGACTTCTGGCGCGGGCAAGGAGTTGTTGTGATTATCAATACGCACGACTTTATCGCAGAAGGCTGGACCCAGGAGCATCTGCTGCAATGCGAGACCTTCTGGTCGCGAATTGCCAATCAGTACAAGACCGACATCGGCGTATGGTTCAACCTGTATAACGAGATATCCGTCTATCTTCACAACGAAGACGGGGCATTCAGTGATGGAAATAGAGACAAGGTTCGTGAGCGCTGGACACTCGTGCACGCCAGGGCCTGCAAGATTATCCGCGATGCGGGTGCGCCAAACATTATCATTACTGACGGTATGACGATGGCGCAGGATGCCGCAAATCACTGGGATGGCAAGCCTGCTCCCAAGAGCTACGATGCAGATGCAGGGCCGCTGCTATCATCACTCTACAAGGGTATTGTCATTGGGTGGCACAACTACGGTGCCCTCGGTAATACTGCTACCAAAATTACGAACTATATCAACACCGTGCATGGCGTCGGCCTACCCGTGATTATTGGCGAGTTTGGCTATCCTATCAAGCGCGGGTGGGATGAGATTAGCTATGAGTGGTGGCCTAATCTGCGCGACGCGTTCGATTACACGATGGCAACCGTGCCGTCTATGGGCGTGGGTATGATGTACTGGTCGAGCACGTTCAAGGATTCATTTAGTCTGTATAAGCCGTTCTGGAATTGGACGCCCAACGCGACGCTTATCAACGAGTTTGCCCAAACCCTACCGGAGGGCCGTTCGCTTTCTGGTCAGGGTGAGAAATTCTTTGCCTTTCTGGCAAACGGCCAGGCAGTACCGTACTCTCAGTCACACTCTGGCGGCACTGCCGAAGAGTAGGCATTGCTTGACAATGCTCGTGCTTGTGACTACACTTTATAATAAGCACAGCTGTATATAGCAACATAAATAAATAAACCAAACCAGTAGAGGAGCAAGGAATCGCGATGCCACGCCTACCGCAACCAGGAGGAGACGCCGGTAACTGGGGTCAAATCCTCAATGAGTATCTGTTGACAGCCCACAAGGCCAACGGTACTCTCAAAGACAATAGCGTTACAGCAAATAGCCTTGCTCCGGGTGCTGTCACTGTTGCCGCAATAGCCAATGATACTATCGCCGAGGCTAATCTCTCGCCAGCAGTTCGCTCCAAGCTGAATGCTGGTGGTGGCGCTCAAGGAGCCACGGGTCCGCAGGGACCACAAGGCTCAGCTGGTACACAAGGAGCCACGGGCGCGGCTGGCTCTGCTGGTGCTACAGGCCCACAAGGTCTCCAAGGTCCCGCAGGAGCGATTGGAGCCACTGGTCCGCAAGGCATTCAGGGTACCCCTGGCACAGCTGGTACCCCAGGTGCAACCGGCCCTGCAGGCCAGGATGGTGCTGACTCTACCGTACCTGGTCCGCAAGGTGCCACAGGCCCTCAGGGCTCTATTGGTGCGACTGGACCGAGTGGAGCAGGAACGGCAGGCGCCACTGGTGCAACTGGACCCGCTGGTGCTGACTCTACTGTGCCCGGACCTACTGGAGCAACTGGACCGCAGGGTCAGCCTGGAACGGGTGGTGCGACTGGGCCCGCTGGCACGAACGGCGCTATAGGCGCTACGGGTGCACAGGGTGCCACAGGCCCAACAGGCACAAACGGTCAGACAGGAGCGACAGGTCCGCAAGGTCCTGCCGGTGCGACGGGTCCAAACAGCACGACCAATATTACCTTCTCTCGTACAGCGACTACCGTGACGGTCGAGTCGAGCACGGGTACGGATGCCGTATTGCCGGCTGCAACGGCAGCGGATGCCGGTGTTATGTCTGCAGCTGACAAGACCAAGCTCGACAGCATCACTACAGGTGCGGCGAATGTGTATGTGTATCAAAATTATGCTGATGCACCGGCTCTACCTGTTGATACGATTGTAATTTCACGCACGGGGTCGTAATATATGGCAGTTGCTCTACGGGCAGCGGCTGCAGGAAGTCACCTTGGCTCTGGCGCCACAATTACCTTAGACAAACCTGTCGGCATCGAAGAGGGTGATTACTTGATAGCCTTTTTACACAGCCAGGTTTCTGCGGCGACGAGTGATTTTATCCCTCCGGCCGGTTGGACGAAGATTGGCCCTACTTTTACTGCTAATAATGCTGCCCAGCGTGTGACATCTATGTTTGCTAAATTTGCCGGTAGTTCAGAGCCCGGTACTTATACCTTCGATGTCCCCCAGGCTGGTGCTCGAACGCTTGGTGTGGTGCATGCGTATAGCGGCGTCAATACGACAAACCCTGTCGCCGCGTCTTCGGGATTTTCTGTCATTGGTACTGCGAATAATACGCTCAATGTCGCGGCTTTTCCAGCTTCGGATTCGCTGTATACTATCGAGATAAGTGGGAGTCAATTTGCTGCGCCAGATTCTTACGCGCTGAGTAGCTATACGGGCGGGCTGACGCTACAGTCTGAGGTTTTTCGTGCTTCGGGTGCTACTCATAATCCGCCCTCCGAGGATACGACGGTATCCAGAAGTTATTTGCGTGTTTGGAATGGTATGGTTGGTGCTGGTGGGGTTCCGGCGCACGTCATCACGACGACCGGGGTTGCTAGTCAACGTTGTGCAGCTTTGATCGCCTTGAATGCCGCATCGATTCCGACTGCCGATTTGCCAACGTTAGCAGGCTGGACGACTGATTATCGCCCGGCGAACGAGTCGTTGACGCCGACGAGTGGTGATACTGCACATCCTGTCACTCTGACCATGAGCGCTAGCTATAGTGGTTTGGCGCCAGTGGTGGGCGATTATTATGTACTGGTCCTTCAAATGGGTACGCCGCAAGCCAACGTGAAGCTGCCGAGTACGCCAGCGGGGTGGACGCAAATCCGAGCTGCCGGGTCACCGAAGACGGCCGGCACGATGACGACAGGCGCCTGGGTCAAGCGACTCCAAGCCAGTGATATTGCCGGAGGTAACGTTACGGTGAACTTGACAGTCAACAATGATACCGGACGGGCATCGACGCCGACATTTCTCGGGTTTTGGGTACGCGGAGCAGAAAATGTAGTTATCGGTACGTCTCAGGACCGTCAGGACCATACGTCTCTCGATACGTATGGAGCATATCCGCTTGCGCTGACGGTGCCGAATACTGCCCCAAGTACTAAAGTACTTGGCATTACGCTTGCTACAGAGCGCACCATCGCTGCTGAGACAGCCGGACAGATGTCGTATTTAGCGAGCGACGGTGTGAGCGCGCAGACACGCTGGGCAAATAGTATGTTCCAGAGTATGGCATTTGCCGACGCGACGTTTCTGACTGTGAGTGCCGACCTCACTGACCAAAAGGGCGGTCAAAGTACACCATTTTGCATTAAATGGCCAAATACACACAACTATAATGCCTGGGCAGTGCAGCTGGCGTTTGAGAGCCCAGCCGCTACAACTTCTGGCTTGGTAATCCGCCGCAGTACCGGTACTGGGCTCCAGGCAGCCTACTTGAAGGTATCGAATGGCAATGGAACGCTCTCAACCCCTGGCGGACTCCGTGTCGTCAAGCCAGGATACACTACTGTCACTACGATGCTAGCCAGCACGCCGTTTTATGTGGCGCACCGTGGCGGCAGCCGGGATTTCCCCGAGATGAGCTTATACGCCTACGGCCAGTCAGCTCTGCGAGGCTATGGCGCGCTTGAGATTTCCCTAGCACGTACGAGCGATGGCGTATGGTTCGGTCTGCACGACCAAGATATCAATCGTACCTCTGGTACAACTGGCTTGGGTGCTGCCTCGACCATGACGTGGGCGCAAATCCAAGGTTACCAAATTCTCGGGAGTATGGCCGCAAATAATACTGGACAGGCTGCTCGGCCCTACATGCGGCTTGAAGAAATCATCAGCCTCTACTATCCGAGTCATGTTCTCTTCCTCGATATAAAGTATGCCAGCGCCTTCCAAGCGGAATTTATCAGCAAGATAAACGCGCTGCCGGGTACGCCGCAAGACCACATCGTCGGCAAGGCCTTTGGCGTCGGTGCCAGCTTTACCAATGCCATGCACGCCGCCGGCTACAAGACGTGGGGGTATTTCTACGAAGCTGATTATACCGGAGGCACGCTCGCCAGTAATCAAGCGAACTGGGATATATTAGGGATGGATTATGGGGCATCATCGGCTGCCTGGACTGCTGTTACTGGTTATGGCAAGCCGGTTATCGGCCACATTTGTCCCACTACAGCCGCCAAAAATACTGCCATTGGCTACGGCGCAGCCGGCCTGATGTGCTCAGGCGCCGTCGCCATCGTTCCAAATACACCGTATAGCAATAATTAGAGGAGTCTTTAGCATATGTATGACATCACGAAAGCAACGGCAGTCAAAAAAGACGACGAGACAATCGGATACCTATTGCAACTAAACGAAGAGACCTGGCTGCCACTCAATATGCTTGGCGAGCCGCTCGGGCCACCGTCGTATGAAGCCGATGCCAAGAAGACAGTTGAGCATCAGGACGCAGGCGGGAGCGCCACCTTATAAGACGATGCATGCATCTGAGGATATTCCCAAATAAACAGGTAAATTTGGGGATGCTTTGTAGCGCGAAATCATCGCTCTAGTTACTTGCCTACGAGGACCGCACTTGACGATTCCTCTGGGGGGGGGGGTATCATAGAAGTAACATAACCGCTATAGCAGAGACGATGGAGGGAGCGAGAACAACCGCATGTCAGCGACGCTGAGCAACAACGCTGAAGGGGGAGTAGACGGCGCAAATGTGGCACCGCTTAACTCTGGCGGTATCTCAGGCGATATCATCACCCATACATATACTGGGTCGGGTGCGTCGCTGAAGTTTTCGAGTGCGGTAGCACGTGGGGCGCTTGCCTACGAATTCAAGACCGGCGCGACGGCTACCGAGTCGTTCATGACGTTTCTGACATTGCCGCCGGCTGATATCGTATATATGCGCTTTGCATTCTATATGCCGTCATCAATGGCGGGGGTATCGTTGCGATTCTTGGGAGTAGGGGACGCTGCTTTGACGACGGGCATCACCGCCGGTGTGCGCTCCAATGGGCAGATTATCTTTCGTAATGGGGCAAATACCGTTATTGCTAACTCATCAACCACTGTGAAGTTTAATCAGTGGATGCGTATCGAACTGAAGTTTGTGTTGAGCGCGACGGTCGGGCAAGTAGAGATGAACTTATTTACCGAAGTAGATTCGCCGTATCCGGCTGAGCGACTTGTCTCGCCGGCAAGCTTCAACACACTACCAAATGACCCAAGTACAGTCCGTTACCAGTTGGGTTTGGTCGGGTTTGCTGTGGCGAACGGTGCACTCTATGTTGATGATATTACTCTCAGCACTGCCCCGATTACTGGTCCAGCTGACGCGACTCAGCCAGCCAATTTATTGCTGCGTCAAGGCGCTGAATCAGGAACGAATGGCACGGTAGTGACGCGGCTTGTATCGGGGAGTAGCGACGACCGGTTCCTCGATGACGTGTCGGGTGATTGTACCTATAGCGATGTCCAAACAGCGCACGGCAACCTTGCACTCTGCATGCAGACAACCGACAGTACCGCCACAACACTATCGTGGCAGCAGTTCTCAACACCTTCGGTGGCCATGCGGTTCTACGCGTATTTCACGAGTTTGCCGCCTGCTGCGACAGAGTTTGCTCAGTTGGCAACAAGCCCCTACACCAGCTTTACGCTACTAGCGCGATTTTCGATGAGGGCGGATGGGTATATTCATGTCAACCAACACAGTGCTGCCGGTGCTTCACCAATTTGGACGTCTGCATCGCCACTTTCGCTCAATACGTGGTATCGATTTGAACTATTCGCGAGCCTCGGCGGCACGACAACGACCGGCACGATACAGGCCGCATATTATGCGCTAGATTCGACAACTGCCATTGATAGTTTTTCTACTAATACCGCCTGGCTGGGCTTGGAAAACTTTGGTGCGATGCGCCTTGGCAAGATAAACGTAAATGCGTGGGCCACGACTATCTATATAGACGATATGGCACTCCAGCAGAACGCGACTGGGTTCGTCGGTCCGTACACGGCTCCGCCCACGCAGCCCGCACCATATCCGGGAATCATCCCACATCTTGGGTGGGGAAGGCGAATATAGCATGACGAGAGAACGGTAAATTATGAGTATTGCGGCGCGGCGATTATCTAGGGCAAGCCAATCTACGGCGGTACCTTCTGGGGGAGATGTTATCGTTGGGACGGGCGCGCTTCCTATTGGTAGCGCCAGCTATGCTATGCCATCTGATGGAACAGCACGTTACGTATCACCAACTGGTGCGAATGGCAATGCTGGTACGTCACCGGCTGCACCATGGCAAACATTTGAATATGCAGCAGCTAACACGCCGGCTGGCGGAACAATCGTATTGCGGGCTGGTGTGTATCATGAGGGTAAAGTATTTACAGGAACGGCCAACAATGCCACGCGTGGGTACGTCGCCATTCCTCTCAATAATAGCAATATCACCATTCAGAATTACCCTGGAGAAACGGTCTGGTTCGACGGCTCGTCGGTCTATGCCGGCTGGGCAGCTGACGGCGGCTATTGGTCACGGACATGGACGCCAATGCGTCGCGACCTGACCAGCTGGGCATCGTCCTACCCGCCCGCTACCGACACTCAGTCGGCGAGCAACGGATGGCAATCGCTCGACAATCCGGCTGTCGGCTGGACCTATGTCGACTACGGCGACACGACGAATGCGTGTGCAGCCAGGCCAGAGCGAGTGTGGGTCGATGGTGTGCAGCTGACGCAAGTTGCCAGCTTGGCCGACCTTGGTCCGGGCAAGTTCTTCGCCTCCGCACACACCAACAAGATTCATATTGGCACTAACCCTACCGGCAAGGAAGTGCGGATTACTGACTTGCAGACACTGTTCAACGCGCTTGGTACGGGCTTCACGATGCGCGGTATCGGGATTCGCCGCTATGCTCCGTCCATGCCGCAGTTTGGCTGCGTCAAAATCCATCAGTCCAATGCCATAATCGAGAACTGCGTGTTCGAAGACATTGCAGCCAAGGCGCTCTCGCTGGTGGCCGGTGCGGGTACGGAAAAGAACTGGCGAGTGTCGCGCTGCAACTTTGTGCGTATCGGTAATCTCGGCATCAATTTCGGCGGCGAGGATGTCACTATCGAAGATTGTCGATTCGAGTATTGCAACGACAAGCGGTTCAATCCTGCGCCAGATGCTGGTGGCTGGAAGGGTGGTGGGTGTCGCAATGTGCGTATCCAGCGCAATTTACACTATCGCACACAGCGTGGCAAAGGTGGCTGGTTTGACGTCGATTGTATGGGACTTACGGTCGTCAACAATGACTACATTGAGGTCGAGCAGCGCGGTCAAATCTACGAGCTGGCACGCGATATCCTGGATATCGGTAACCGGCATATTGGCGGTGGTGCCGAAGGTATTGTACTGATGGACTGCGAAAACGCCGAGATTTGGAATGCCAGCTTCTATGACCTTGGCAGCAATCGTGGGCAGGTTATGGGTCAGGACACCGTCAACTGTACTGGTATTTCGGTGCTCACCGATAGCCGTGTCGGGGCGAACGCGTCTGGTGATTCGCGCTTTTCGTATCACAATGCGCAGTCGCTGGCGATTTGGCCTACGCCGCAGACGAACCGGTATATTATGCAGAACATCAAGGTACGTAACTGTGCGTTTGGTCCGTCGAATTACTGGGCATATTTCCAGTATATGTATTTGGGCACAGTGCCATCTGATGGCGGGTCCAATCCCTTGCGGCAGTACATGAGCCGGGCCGACCTGGACCGTAACTACTACAATGGACATGGTAGTAAGCAGGTGGCCGCTCGTACCTATCCATGGGTGCTGCAGATAGGCACGACGACACCGCAGAATCGAATAGGGTCCAGCATAGCTAACTTGCGCAGCCAATCGACCACTGATGGCGACGTGCAGGAACCTAATGGTATAGAGTTTACTGATACCGACCGTATGACCGCAGAGGGGTACTTGTCTGCCAGCTATAAAACTGCCGCCGATGCTTTGGCTGAACCTATCCCCTCTACTGTAGCCGCATTGCTTGGTGTAGCGAGCGGTACTCAGCTGATGGGTGCTCGTATTCACTCCACGGAAGGGTTGGTATAATACAGCCATGAGCATTGCAGCCAGGCGTATGCAACGAGTAGTTCAGGTGGGGGCGAGCGCGCCTTCAGCGTATACTTTTGGGTTTGATGCCGGCACAGCTGGCACGGCCGTATCAACGACTGTCACGGCAGCCGGCGATAAGCCTTGGGATGCAATTGGCATTGGGGCTGGTTCGGCCTTGAATTATGATGCAGCGCATGTTGCTCATGGTGCGATGGCAGCCAAACTGACTGCTGTGAGCAATATTCAGACGATTACGCGCTGGACAATTCCTGAGGCCAAGCGTGGTGCGTTTCGCTACTATGTGTGGTGGGATGCCAATCCAACGGGCGATACGATTCCGCTGTGGTTTGGTTCGGACAATACCACTGGTTTTTGTAGTGTCATGCTCGGTTCAAACGGGAGCTTTCGCGCCTACACGCCGGCGAGTAGCACTGCGCTGTATGGGTCGGCAGCATCAGTCCTCCCCTTAGGTGGTTGGGCGCGAATCGAAATGGTCTACCGCCTCGATGAAGCCACGCCCGGAAACAGTCAAATTCGTTTTGCTCTCTATGCTGCTGATTCAACTACTGCGCTAGCTGATTCTGGCTGGTTGACGGTGGACCTTGGCACTGGCGGGGTTACGTATATACGAGTTGGCAAATACGATAGCTCTGTCAATGCAACACCGCATTGGTTGGATTCGATTACGTTCAAGCCTGGTGCGACTGGCTTGCTTGGCCCAGTTGGAGGTACGCTGGTCAACCAAGCGCCTATTGCCAACGCAGGACAAAACCAGACAGTATCAACCAGCTCAGTAGTAACCTTGAATGGGTCTGGCTCGAGCGATTCGGATGGTTCGATTACCGGCTATAGCTGGACACAAGTATCGGGTACGGCAGTGACGTTGTCGAATGCAAGTGCTCCACAACCGACATTTACCGCTCCCGCAACCGCCGGCTCGCTGGTATTCTCTCTTACAGTAACGGACAATCAGGGTGCCACAAGCACCGATACAGTGACTATTACCGTTACGGTTCCCCCAAGTGGCTCGCCGATTGATGATGCCGGCTCCCTGCCGGTTGGCAGTGCGAGCTATACGGTACCAGGCGGTGCGATATTTATGGCGACCAATGGTAATGACAGCAATGCGGGCACCCAGGCTAGCCCGGTAGCCACATTGACGCGTGCGGTAGCGCTAGTGCCAGCGAATGGCACGATTGTGGTACGCGCCGGTGTCTACAACGAAGGCGAAGACACGCAGGATGGCGCTTATCCCATGGGTACCGTTATCGGTAAAAAGCTCACCATACAGAATTATCCCGGTGAGACAGTCTGGTTTGACGGGTCGGTGCCGGTAACGAACGCTTGGACCCAAAACGGTTCGGTGTGGAGCTGCAATTATGACCAATTATTCGACCGCTCGCCGACATTCTCTTCGGGCCAAGAGGACGGAGCTGGCTATGCGACCGGGGCTGGCGGCTATTTCTTGTCGCAGTCGCGACCTCAGGCATCGTGGCCAGATATGGTACTATACGACGGTACTCAGCTGGAACAGGTGGCGACGCTCGGTGAAGTAACGACTGGCAAATTCTTTGTCGAAGGCGCGACCACCACTGGCAAATGGTTCCGGGCAACCAAGCTGCATATCGGCAGCAATCCTGCTGGCCACCAAGTCCGCTACGCCAATAAATGCAAGCTTATCACTGTCAACGGTGCAAGTTCGGGCATGACCTTCCGGGGCATCGGTATCCGGCGCTATGCTACATATACTGCCGGTTGGGGAGTGTTCTACCTGCAAGGGCCGACCACGCTCGAAAATGTCGTCATTGAAGATACTTCTGCCTCCGCGATGTTCATGGGTGGCAACTACTCAGGCTTTACGGTGCGCAAAGTGACCGCCCGCCGGATTGGCCTCAACTTCGTCACCACCAACCAAGCCGACAATTTGCTGTTCGACCGCATCGATGTGCAGTACTGCAATTACTCCGGCTACAACGTGTGGGGGCCGGCAACCAGGACTATCGCCGTCGCTAAAACACAGTTCATTACGCTAAAGAATTCGATTATTTCTAATAACAACTCCAACGGTTTCTGGGTCGACCAAACCACCAATACGCCGATTTGTGTCAACTCACTATTCGAGAACAACGTCAATCGCCCCATCGATTACGAAACGTCCTCGGATGGCATCATCGCCAACTGTAAGTTTATCCATAACGGCGCGGTGACGGTGTTTATCAACGATGCCGATACCACCCGCATGTGGAACAACGCGCTGGCCGAAAATTCCTGGGGCGTCGCCGGCAACGGCGGACCATTCGGTGAAAGCACGACGACTAGCGTACCGCTCGTCCAAATCGGTCAATCATCGCGCCGCTACGACATCTCAACCTATTCTTACTGTATCGATAGTCGTTTGCCGAGCTCATACTACACTGCCACCCCCAAGCACCAGTGGACCATCAATGATGTGGAGATATGCAATAACGTGATGGCTAGGGCAGGGGTCAATACCTATTCGATGATTATCGCCGGTAATTCCAGCGACGCCACACGGTCTCCAACGCGAACGTTCCTGGGCAATGTCAACTTGCGTATCGACAGTAACGTCTATCACTGGGGAGGCGATAAGCCGTCGTATCCATGGGCGTTTGGAAATGGTTATCAGGCAAATTCGACCATCTACCAAACGCTTGCAGCCATGCAGGCAGCAACGGACAAAGACGATAACGGTACGTTCTATACTAATGACCCGCTCGATAGTAATTACCAACTGACTGATGGCTCCGTTCATACTAAGGCACAAGGTTTGCCGGCAGATATCGCAGCGCTTATAGAGCAGCCTGCCGGTGCGAAACATATTGGAGCATTTTGGTAGATGTATGGTAAGAGTTTTTTTGTAGGTAAGGTATAGTAGATATATGAGTATAGCGGCAAGGCGCATGCAACGAGTAGTTCAGGTGGGGGCGAACGCACCTTCACTATATACTTTTGGGTTTGAAGCTGGTGCGGTAGGCGCGACGGTTGCTGGAGGGCAGGCTGCTAGCGGTGACACGCCATGGACGGCAGTGGGTATTGGCGCTGGCGCAAGCATGACGTACGATGCGGTGCGTGCTGCACATGGGACAACGTCTGGCAAGCTGGTCCCAGCAGCCAGTTCAGTGACAGCTCGCTGGACGACCCCCAGCGCGATACAAGGGGCATTTCGCTACTATGTGTGGTGGCCAAGTAACCCAACTGAGGATACGATTGTGGCATGGTTTGGTAGTGATGCGACGAACAAGTTGTTTCACGTCACACTAGGTAGTACTGGTGCCCTCCGCGGCTATATTTCGGGGCAAGTAAACTCGATATTCTCATCAGGCAATGATGATTTGCCACTGAATACTTGGGTACGCATCGAATGCGCGTTTAGCGTCAATGCCGACGACCCAGCCAATGGTGCTGTGCGACTCGCGATGTATAGAGGTGAGTCGACGAATGCGGAAGTTGATTCTGGATGGCTGGGTGCAGACCTTGGCGCACTGCCGCTGACATTTGTGCGCGTCGGCAAGTATGATGCTGCTGGTAACACGACGACGCATTGGTTTGACTCGGTAGCCTACAAGCCGGGAGCGCTTGACCTACTGGGGCCGACATCGTCTGGCGGCAATAGCGCGCCGGTAGCCAATGCCGGGCCAGACCAGTCAGTTGCTACTGGTGCGACGGTGGTGCTCAACGGTGCTGGGTCGTACGATAGCGACGGCACGATTAGCAGCTACAGTTGGGCGCAGACGGCCGGCACTGCCGTCACACTGACGAACGCCGCATCGGCGAATCCTTCATTTACGGCACCAGCGAGCGCCAGTACGCTAACGTTCTCGCTAACCGTCACTGATAATGACGGCGCCACCAGCACGGCCGATACCGTGTCGATTGCCGTGACGCCAGCAAGTAGTTTTGTGCGCCAATCTACCTTGGCCGGCTCCGCGGCGGTTGGGTCGCGCAGCTACACTATCCCCGGCGCCAATACTGTGTTTGTGGCCACAACTGGCAATGACACGAGTGGTAATGGCACCGTCGGTAGTCCCTATCAGACGCTCAAAAAAGCCGCCAGTGTGGCCCCGGCCAATAGCACCATTATTATGCGCGCCGGCGAGTACCACGAAGGTGGTGTGTGGTGGCGAGCCGAAGATGCGACGGCACAGGGCAACACCACACTCGGTGGCATCATGTTTGCAAATAACGGTGTGACCGTCCAGAACTATCCAGGCGAAACTGTCTGGTTCGATGGCTCGGTAGTGGTGAGCGGCTGGACATTTGACGGCACTAACTGGCGCAAGCCGTTTGTGACTAAGTTTGACCACACGCAGACGCATACGCGTGGTCAAGATTCCTCAAGCTGGCCAGGCGGCGGGAGTTTTGTTCCAACCGCCTACCCGAATGCGGCCGACCCAGAGCAAGTCTTCTATGACGGCACACAGTTGACGCAGGTAAGCGGCGTGGGCAATCTTGGGCCGGGTAAGTTCTGTGTCGAAGGCGCGATGTATGGCGGCAGCAGCGTCGATAAAAATGTCTTCGTCACCACCAACTATGTCATGCGCGACAATCCGACCGGTCACCAGGTGCGAATTTCCAAACTTAGCCGGCTCGCGACTGTCACAAAGGCCAATATCACCATTCGCGGCATTGGCATCCGCCGCTATGCGCCGGCGCTCGTTGATTTTGGTGCGCTGTACGTGAGCGGTCCGACTGGTACAAGCGGCTTCACGATGGAGCATTGTATCATCGAGGATATCTCCGTGCTGGGTGTCAACCAAGGAGCCGCCGCTGCCACCTATCGCTACCTGACCGTGCAGCGCTGCGGCCAAGAAGGACTAGCGCCCAAGCGGCAGTCTGACGGCTCACTTATCGAATATTGCTTGTTCGACAAAAACGTCTACACCCGTTTCAACTACGGTCCCGATGCTGGGGCTGTCAAGCTTGACCGCGTATGGAACTACACGATTCGTCACAACCGCTTCGTCGATACGTATGGCCATGCGCTCTGGTTTGACCAATCGTGCTACCTAAATAACATCTATGGCAATGACTTTATCCGCAGCTATGGCCACGGTATCGCCTACGAAATTGGTGCCAAAGCCTATATCGTCGATAATTACTTCGAAGATATCGGCCTTAACTCCGACATCCGAACCCCGCAAACCTGCAACCCTATTTGGTTAAGCGGCTCGAACAATTGCCAGGTATGGAACAACACGGTTGTGAACTCAGAGATTCTGGTCAAAATAGCGCAGGACTACCGTACGCCGACCGCACCTAACGCGATTGACCGCTATGGCCGTGATGATGCTCGACCGGCAGCATTCTACGATGGCAGCAACCCATCGTACGAGCACAACGGACAGATGACCTGGACAGTGACGAATGTCGTCGTCAAAAACAACATTCTGTATAATCCGACTGGCATGAATGATGTTTCATCCGTCTTTGTCAGCTTGCTGGATGATGCCAATGGCGTGCTGCGCACCAAGCGTAATACCATCGACTTCGGCATCCACACGGGCGGCAACCTGTACAATCGCCTTAGTTCATCCGGGACGCCACGCTTTGCCAATGGGGTCACGGCTAGCGGTGGGGTAGAAATCTACAGCAATATGACCGGCAATGCCACGCTCTATCCTGGTGGCGCAAGCGCCCCATCATGGAAGACTATCACTGGAGAAGCCGGTTCAGTCTTCGTCGACAACAGCGATGCCACCACGACCAGCAGCTATCCATATACCGTCAAACCAGCCGTTCTGTCTACCATCACCCCGCAGCCGCTCGACAGCATCACTGCGGGCCGTACCGAACGCACGCCGGGCCAGACTCATGTCGGTGCGTGGCTGGAATAATTCACATATCAGTACGGTCTAGTGGTTGTTTTACGCTGTGAGCCGCGAAGATATAGAAGGCAAATAACTCCTCCAGACCATGTGAGAATGCCGTTAAGTGTAGGAAACAATTCCTGAAAATACATGTAAATTTGGGAATGGTTATGGTATACTACTAGCATGGCAGAATACGAACGAACTATTGAAAAACGCATAAACAATACCTTGTTTGATAAAGGTATGATTACCGTGCTATACGGTGCGCGCCAGGTAGGCAAAACGACTTTGGCTAAAAAGCTATTGCGTCGACACCATTCAATTGAGGGCTATTACAACTGCGAGCTGCAGGCGGTAGCAGATGTATTTGCGACACGCAACCCCGAGGCAATGCACGATGAGTTTGGTGGGCGTAAGCTGGTCGTATTTGACGAGGCACAGACCATACCGGATATCGGGCGCAAGCTAAAGCTACTCATCGATGCCTACCCTGATATGGCGATTATTGCGACTGGTTCGAGCTCGTTTGAGCTAGCCAATCATGTGAATGAGCCGTTGACCGGGCGGCATTACGAATACTTCCTGTCGCCGCTTGCTACTGAAGAAATGCTGGCACTGGGCACCAAGACCGACATCAAAAACGACCTGCCCACCCGCCTGATATATGGCAACTACCCGGCAATCTATGCGGCCAAGAATAATGACGAGGCTCGCCAAAAACTGGAGCTGCTGGCGACGAGCTACTTGTACCGCGATGTTTTGCGGTTTGGGGCAGTGCTGAACTCTGAAGTGTTAATGAATGTACTGAAGGCGCTGGCGCACCAGGTGGGCGGCGAGGTGTCGTATAACGAAATCGCTAGCTTGGTGGGGATTGACCGCAAGACAGTCATGAGCTACGTAGGGCTTTTGGAGCAGGCGTTTATTATCTTCCGTTTAACGCCGTACACCACCCGCGCTCGTGATGAAATTAAGAAGCTACGCAAAGTATATTTTTATGACAACGGCATATTGAACGCTCTGACAGGTAACTTTACCGGTGTGGAATCTGGCAGGGATATGGGCGGACTGTGGGAAAACTATATGGTGAGCGAGCGGGTGAAGTACCAGCGGAACCACTTGCTGTACCGCAAAAATTATTACTGGCGCAAGCGCTCTGGTGCCGAGGTAGACCTGGTAGAGGAATACGATGGTAAACTGGTGCCATATGAGTTTAAATTTGCTAAAAGCGAGGCAAGCAGAGGGGCGTTTAGCTTTGTAGAGCAGTATGAACCCAAAGGCGGACAGGCGGTACAGGTGATAAATAAGGACAATTTTATACAGTTTTTGGCATGATAATTTGGGATTTGAATCCTGAATTATCAGTCTACTGAATGTGCAGCCATGGAAGAATCTAGCCAGCCTTACAGCGCCGAAAGCGGCTTATACCATATCCAATCGACTGACATTTGCGCCGGGAAGTCGCTGGCTTGTGGAGCCGGTAGCCAGCTAGGTGCAACAGCAAAATTGGTAATGTAGTACATCGGCTGCTGGAAGTGCTGGTTCCAGATACCTGGCGCCATATCCGAGGGACCCCAGTCGCCAATCTGAATCTGGTCGACACCGACCCGGATACGGTCGGGCTCCCATAGCAACCAGTAGGTGCGATAACCCAGGTTTGAGTCGGTACTATTCACATCGTTATCGAGGTCGTTGCCATTATTGTTAGTGTACATATGGCTCGCGTAGTTCGACGAGTTGCCGAATTGCTCTATAATGTCGAACTCGGCGTAGTAGTCGCTAGTATTGTAGCCAACAAGCAGCATCCAAAACGCCGGAAACCAAGCACGGCCGACGCTGCCCTGCGACCGCGGCATCTTGATGCGTGCCGCACACCAGCCGTACTGCATGGCAAAGCGCTGGCGCGAAGTGAAGCGGCCTGAGTAGATAGTGCTGCCGGGCCGCGTGGCCTCCATGACTGCATGACCGCTGCCGTCGAGATACATATTGGCGTCCTGATACACCTGCGTGCCGCCTTGGTTGATGGTATCGCGCTGCCACAAGCGGTTGTCGAGAGTGGTACCGTCGAAGTGGTCCCATACTTCGTTGGTTGCAAGGCGCGTATAGTCAAATTGACCGGAAGTGCCGACCATCGGGCCGTCAGGGGCAGGGGACGTGCCGGTGGGTGGGCTGGCCAGCATCAGCGCCGGGAGCGGGTCGCCGGAAGAACCGCCATTTGGCGGCCGCGAACCTTGCTGAAGCCGTCTCGCAAACCTGCTCATCGCCTTACCCTATTTCCCTCAGTAGTATTAGTTCAAGTATAGTCAGCGCACAGTGAAAACACAAGGTGCGATTCCGGGGTCTACAGATTCCCTCCATTTCCTTATGTGAGCGGGCACCATTTACGAGAGCCATCGAAACACGTCTTGATTGTCGCTACTATTTGTTGCTTGACAACCCCGCTAGGGGGGGGGGTACCATAGGAGTAAACAAGCACTAGCAACATATATCCATGGAGTAACCAACTATCATGCCAAGACTACCCCACCCAGGCGGAGACAAAGGTAACTGGGGAGCCATCCTCAACGACTACCTCTCCGTCACTCACAACCCAGACGGCACCCTCAAGCCACACTCAGTATCCGAGTCCGCCCTTGACCCATCCACCCAAGCCAAACTTAACTCAGGTGGCGGTACCCAAGGCGCCACTGGTCCAGCTGGCCCTCAAGGTCCTCAGGGTCCTCAAGGCCTAGCTGGTGCTCCGGGAACCAGCGGTACCAATGGTCAACCCGGTGCTACCGGAGCCGTCGGTGCCACAGGACCGCAAGGTCCTGCTGGCACCCAAGGCCCCAGCGGAGCCAGTGGTACTCCCGGTCAACCAGGAGCCACCGGCCCACAAGGTCCCCAAGGCTCCACTGGCCCCAAAGGTGACAATGGTCAAGACGGTGCAGACGGCACCAGTGTCACCATCACTGGCAGCGTGGCCAATGCTGCAGCCCTTCCCACTGGCCTGACACCTGCTGATGCCGGCAAAGGCTGGATTACCAACGACGATGGTCATCTCCATGTCTGGAGTGGTACTGCCTTCACAGACGTTGGTACGGTACGTGGTCCGCAAGGACCAACAGGACCGCAAGGCACCCAAGGAACACCAGGGACAGCTGGCAATACAGGTGCAACAGGCCCTGCCGGAAATGATGGCAGTACTGGAGCTACCGGCGCTCAAGGTGCCACTGGCCCTCAAGGCACCGCCGGCACCAACGGCCAACCTGGTGCCACAGGCCCTCAAGGTCCGGCTGGTGCCACCGGCCCCACAGGGACAAGTGGTACGAATGGCCAATCTGGTGCTACTGGGCCGCAAGGAGCGACGGGACCTGCCGGTTCGACGACCATCGGAGGAATTACTGGTCTCCAGGACGAACTGGATAGCAAGATTACCGGCCTCAATGGTGCGCTTGCGCTGTGGATGGGCACACAGGGCGATTACGACAACCTTGGGTCGTACGATAGCACGACACTCTATGTTATAAGTGGTACATAGGACAGGAAGGAACGTATTTCATGAGTCAATTTGCCCGCCGCGCCCAGCGCGCTTCACCGCCACAAGGCGCACGCCTCTATATCACTCCGGCATCCGGGTCGTATAGCAATGGCAGTACTGTCACTGTCACAATCATGGAAAACAGCTACGCGGATGCAGTCAACGCCGTCCAAGCAAACTTGACCTACCCAACCAACCGCTTGACCTTCCAGTCGATTAGCACCACGAATAGTAATTTCACAACCACTATCCAAAGCGAAGGTGGCAGCGGTACGGTGCAGGTCGGCGTCGGCTTGCTTGGCAATACGCTTACTGGAGCGCAAGAAGTTGCTCGTGTTACCTTCACGGCAAACGGCACTGGCTCGGCAGCCATCAGTTTCGCGGCGGGTTCCGGTATTGCGCGCGCGAGCGACTCGACTGATATCTGCCAGCAACAAAGCGGAGCTACCTATACCATTACGTAGGTCGCTTCAGACTGATATTCATTATGAAAAATCATCGATTTATCCCTACACTCGCTCCGCACCATATTCCGCTATTTGTCATTTTGCTGGCGGCTGTTTGCTTGTCGATAGGGCTCGTACTGACACTCATGCAAAAGGACGCACCAGCCTCATCAGGCAACATTTACTTATCGAAGGCGAGCGTGGCAGCACAAAAGGACCAAGAAGCGCGCTTCGACGTACGTATTACCCCAGGGGCGCATATCGATACCGTGACCGCTACTGCCAAGTACGATAAGAGCAAGCTCGCCTTCAAGTCGGCTGTATATACTGATTCGCCGTTTACGTCTCAGATTCCCGCTACCGACCAGGACGGCCAGGTAACAGTACAGACTGCCAAACTAGGCGGCCAGACTGTCGACAGTGATGCGTTTGTCGCGACACTTGTCTTTACGTCGCTGACTGCCGGCACCCAAACGCTTGAGCTTACTGATGGCAACGCTGCCAAAGCGGGAACAGCCACCAATCCGACTATCAGCGGCAAAACAATCGCTCGCTCAACCAGCCAATCGACGAGCGGTGCGAGTCAGTCGAGCGCAAATGCTGGTGAGGCTGCTGATGAACCCAAGGATACTTCTATCATTGACGCAGCTTCGCAGCCGATAGTCGCAGTCTTGAAGGCAGTGGGTGTTGCACCGCAGACTGCGCAGCGCGCAGCGCCATGGGTGGGCGGACTGTTCCTGTGTGCGCTATTGGTAGCAGTAGTGATAGGTATACGGATACTTCGCAGTAAAAAAGGAAACAAGAAAAAGGAGATTTCTCATGGCCCTACGCCTCTTTCGTAATACACGTACTATCTTTGTGGCGGCACTTTTCGCGGTGGCAAGCATTGTCGCTGTCAGCCCGGCACCGACGGCTAGCGCTGCTGCCTGTACGCCGCCCGGAACCGACTACGGCACCGTCACCTATACGGCGTCTATCGGCACTACTGGTACATACCGCATGTGGGTACGTATGTCAGCGCCGAGCTCATCGGTCAATACCGTGATGCTAGATGTCGATAGCAACACTTGCTACACTGTCGGCGGCTCGACCGTGCCTGTCTATGCGAATGGTGCATCGACCTACTTTTTGAGCAACACCACCAATTGGCTCAACCGCACCTCTGGCGGCGCAACGATTAGCCAGAACCTCACTGCCGGCTCGCATACCTTCAAGCTTATCGGCACCGGCGAGGGAGTGGTGGTTGACCGTGTCATTATTACTGCTGACGATACCTGCGTTCCGACGGGTACTGGCAACAACTGTGCTATGATTTACTTCGCGCCCGATATCGACATGAACGGCAAGGTCGACTTCCTCGACTTCAGCCGGCTCGCCAGCAAGTACAACCAAACCGGCAGCTCACTAGGCCGCGCCGACGTCAACAATGACGGTACCGTCAACTTCCTCGACTATAGCGCGCTTGCTAGTAAGTACGGCCAGTAACGCTATTTATTCAGTGCTACAGAACCCGCCCCAGTCTTACGGGGCGGGTTTGCTATGTTGATACGAGAGTGATTACGAGCATCGGCGGCCTTGACAACTCCCCTTGGGGGGGGGGGTACCATAGGGAGTAACCATTAGCAAGTAAAGTGACGTCTATCATCCCTATGCCTATCCGTTTATTCCAAACCCCCATCGCCAATCTCTACTTGGGCACTACTCCAGTAGACAAAGTATATATGGGTGGCACGCAGGTATGGCCGGAGATGACAGGGTTGTGGCATAGCCGCAGCGTACTTGCCGGCAGCTCGGTTGATGCTAACGGCACTGCCAGCCATACCTGCACGTTTGCGCCGGCCACGAGCGGACACAGGCTTGTCGCGATTGTGGCCGGAGCAGTGGCGTCATCGACGCCAGCTGGCTGGAGCTTGGTAGTGTCGGCAGTGCAGTTGACCGGCCTGTATGTATTTACCAAAATAGCAACTGGGGGCGAGAGTTCGTTCACGACGACACATAATAGTGCGAATTACGCTATACGCGGGGTAGTCTACGAGCTGCCGGCGAGCGCAACGGTACTAGGAAGCAACTCTCAACTCCTCGCTGGTGGCGGAGCTGTTTCTGGCCCTGCCATGACCGGCCTCACGGGCACCTATGCGGTGTTTGCGGCGCGCAGTCATGGCCTGACACTGCCTAGCGGCTCTATCGAGGCCAGTTGGACGGCTCCGACCATCGAAGATTACGAAGAGTTTGTGGGGAGCAACGGCAACGATGGTATTGGGCTATCTGTGGCCGTCCAGAGCGGTGTGAGTGGCGACTCGTTCTCCTGTGTTTACAACATGATGTGGGACAATACAGCCATTGATGTCGGTGAAAGCGCCGTGGTGGCAATAAGCGTATAATGAAAGGTGAAGCATGCATAAGCGTATTGGCAAGTATCTATCAAACTGGCGGACAGTAGCGCTCGCGGCTACGAGCCTTGTGGCCTGCATCGCTATCGCGACCGTGGTGTATGCTGCCGCGAATACGTACAATTCCCAAGAAGCCGAAGCTGGCACGCGCGCTGGCAATGTCGCACTCGTGTCCGACTCGTCCGCCTCTAGCTCCAGTGCCGTGAAGTTTGGCACGAGCACTACGGGCGGCTGTGTCGGCGCAACTAACGAGCCGGGCGGCCCTGACCCATGGGGCGGCTGCTGGCCTGGTCCGCAGAACACTGGGTACCCGCAGGGCCTCCCAGGTGATACCCGCACACCAGTGACGTTGACGAACTACACGGGTCCAGCGGAAATCAATTCGTGCGGCACAGTCATTGAAAACAAGCTTGTCAATACCTGGCTCCTGCTGAAGGTCGGCAACGGCACTCATAGCAAAGACACGCCGTGTCTGACCATCCGCAACAGCAAGATAATTGGTACGATTAACACTATGGATGCGGTCAAAGGCCCAATCCTAATAGAGGATTCCGAGATTACGACTGTCGATGAGGCTATATCGTATGGCATTCCGTTTGTTGAGAACCTGGGCCGTTACAATATTTTTGCTTACCGTGTGAAGAGTCTTGGCGGCGACCCGACCATCAAATGCGCTGCCTATTGCGAGACCAAGGATTCGATGGTGTACGCGCCGACGCTCGGCGGCAACGACCGGCACTATAATGCCATCGGCGGCAACGGCATGGAGGCTGGGTCATGGAATATCGAGCACAACTATGCCTCTTGCGGAGACTGGTCGGGAACTTCGACCGGGTCGCCTCCGACGGGCGATACGGGCTGCTCGGCCGCTATCGGGTTTTACGGCGACTTTTCTCCGGTACGCAATATCACGATTCATCGTAACCTCATCAGGTCGTCGTATGTCGTCAGCGGCGGGCAAGAATTCCGTCAGGCCGCCTATTGCCTGAACCCTGGCTACTATGTCGGCAAACCATATCCGAATCCAACAAATATGACTATTACGGATAATATTTTCCATCGTAGTCTGTCTGGGAAATGCGGTATCTTCGGCCCGACCAACAGCCTGAATAAGGTCGGCCAAGGCAGCACAAATGTCTGGAGCGGCAACCGCTACACTGATGGTACAGCGATTAACCGCGTCGAAGAATAGTCTTGACGCTCTTCGCTTGACAATCCCGCACGGGGGGGGGGTACCATAGAGGTAGTCTAGCCACAAGCGATATATTGGCAATACGGTTGTGCTATTCTAGGTAAAGAAGGGGCGTGAATGACCGCGATTTTGAGTAACAATGCACGAGGCGGCGTCGCTGGGCAATCGGTGACGCAGTATAACTCTGGCGAAGTGTCGGGCGATTCTTGGCGGTACATGTTTTTAAGCGCTACTGCCACAATTACCTATGCCCAGGCACCGGTGCGAAGCGATATTGTTCATAAGTTTAGTAGCGGCTCAACCGCGGGGCAGGCTTATCTGACGTGGGGTATTCTACCAGATGCCCCAGTGTATTATGTCCGGTTTTATGTATATCCAGAAGGTCTACCTAGCGTGTCGGTGCGTTTTTGTGAATTGTGGGTAGATGAGTCAACGTTCGGATTTACGCTGGGCATGCGGGCCAGTGGGCAGCTTGCGCTGAAGGACAGTCAAGGTGCCACCGTCGGAGATTCGACGATTCGTCTTCGGCCGAGCCAATGGGCGCGGATAGAGCTAAAAATCGTGGCAAGTCCGACCAATGGACAGGTAGAAACGCGTATATATACCGAGGCAGATTCGCCGTACTATGCCGAACGTATGGTATCGGCTGCGACATTCAATACACTTCCACTTGCCAATTCGTCTAGTTTTCGATTTGGCCTACCAACACTCCCTAGCGCGAACTACACGGCGTATCTCAACTGTATGAGCATCAGTGACACTGATTGGCTCGGGCCAGCTGACTGGGGCGTCGATGCCCCACTGGTGATTCGTAACGATGCCGAGACTGGCACGCCGGGAGCTACCGTTGCGCCAAATAATAGTGGTGATGCTCAAAATCGTTTTATCGACGGTGTCGCAAACGCCGTAGGGGCCAGTACCTATAGCACCGCGCAAGCCGCGCATGGCAGTCAGTCATTTTATTTTCAGCCCGTGGATGGTGACGCACACTTCTATGTCTACAGGCTTTTAGGGACGAATCGAGCGGCAGCGCGGATGTACCTCTACCTCACGGCATTACCGGCAGTGGGCGCCGAAGTGATGCAGTTTACAACCCCTGACCTAGGTGGCTTTGCGGCGCTCTCACGCGTCATAATCTCTTCTACGGCGCAAATTTCACTATGGGATTCGGCTGGTACGGTGCTGTGGACCTCTGCTGCGCCAATGCCACTCAATACTTGGATACGATTTGAAATGTTCGCGCAGATTGGTGCAACGGCCGGCACGGGTGAAGTTCGGTTCGCATACTACAATCACGATAGTACCACGCCCGTCCAGTCGTTCTCGACATCAACCGCCAATCTAGGAACGCTTACTATTGGTGGCGCACGCTTCGGTAAGGTCAATAACAACTCCTGGACCGCACCATTCTATCTCGATGGTCTATCTATACAGCAGGCGGCGAGTGGCTTTATCGGCCCGTGGGCGACTCCACCAACTCCACCAGCATCCTTTGCTGGCATTGTGCCACACTTAGGGTGGGGAAGGCAGGTGTAAAATACCCCATGAGTATAACAGCACGGCGTTTGAGTAGAGCGACACAGGAAGTTACGAGTGGTTGGCCGCAGCTTTCAGCGCAGCGGGGTGCATTGACGATTGGTACGGCGAGTTACACAATTCCTGGCAGTGCTGTGTATGTCGACTCGGCAAGTGGCTCGAACAGCAATAGCGGCACACTCAATTCACCATACCAAACAGTCGCCTATGCCACGTCACAAGTTGCCGCGAACGGTACGGTTGTCTGCCGTGCTGGCGTGTATCATGAACAGTTCGAGCATACGCCTAGCGACAATGCCTGTACGGTGATGAATTATCCTGGCGAGGAAGTCTGGTTCGACGGCTCGGTCGTTGTTACGAGTTGGACGCAAAATGGCTCGACATGGGTGCATAACGGCATTCCAACGAAATTCAATCATACCACTAGTGCCGGCTGGGCAGATTATCCGAATTTTCTGCAGGGCGATATGTACGCCGGCCTGTCCGACCAGGTATTTTATGATGGGGCTCGTTTGACGCAAATCGCCGATGGTGCAACACCCAGTGCTGGACAATTCTCGGTAAATTACACCGCAAATACTATCACCATAGGCTCTAACCCGAATGGTCATGAGGTGCGCGTCTCTGACCTGCGCTACCTAGTGATTGCTTCGCAGCGCATCTCATGGAAGGGAATTGGTGTGCGCCGCTACGCTCCCGACAAGACCAGTGATGTCGGCGCCCCATTTTACTACGGTGGCAGTTCAGCTGGCTCCAGCTTTGAAAATGTCGTCGTCAAGCAGTCATCAATTGCCGGCTGGGCACTGAACAAGCCAAATATGACGCTGCGTTACTGCACTGCCGAAGACAATATGCATACTGGCATCGGCGGTTCGTACTGCGATGGCCTTGTGGTGGATTCGTGTGCCATGCAGAACAACAACGTCGGCAAGTTCAAAGCACAACCAACCACAGCAGGCATAAAAATCACCGACTGCCTTGGCGTGACAGTCAGTAATTGTTACGTCGTGGACAATACGGGCGGTATGGGCATATGGTTTGACGTGTCGTGTGTCAAAGTAAATGTGCTGCACAATTACATTAAAGGCGCACACTACGACGGTATCACGATGGAGCTAAGTGCGGGCGGCTATATCAGCGGGGTGCAGTACCGAAGCATTGTAGCCGGCAACTACATAGATGGTGCGCAGTTCGGTATCGGTTGTCTGGATAGCAGCTACACCGATATCTACAACAATACGTTTATCAACTGCACCTCGGCTGATATTATGATGCAGCGTGATGACCGTCCGCTCAATACCGGCAACAAAACACGCACGCTTGCCGAATGTTCCTGGGATACGACCTATAACACGAATGTTAACAATATTTTAGGGCCGTGTACCATTCCGATTCGTGTCTTTGATAGCAACAATAACCGCAGCGCCGATGTCATGTACAACGAAGTTCGCAACAATACCATCACGAAACTATCGGGTGGGATTATCCAATGGGGCAATGCCAGCAATAGCTACACGACCTACAATACGCCAGCAGCATTTCAGGCTGCCGTGCCAAGTTTGTCGAGTGGTAATATTCAATCGGCCACTATTGACCACACCCAGGCGTTTGGCGTGCCAGCTCACGTAGCAAATGCGCTCGGGGTTGCATCTAATACGAAGCGTATGGGGGCGTGGGTTAATTCGTAATGCATGACGAGGCAAGAGGGACTGAAGCAATATGAGTAGATTTGCACGCCGACTACAGTATGCAGCCTCTTCCGTGCGGCGCTATCCGGGCTATTTGCCGCCGTTTTTGACACGTCCAACCGGAACTGATTATGTACGCTATGAAGACTTGGTCCAGGGAGGTGATGCGGTCACAGTGACGACAGTGGGCACGCAACCTGTCTATCAATTCGGCGCTGGCGTATTCCAGACTATCATTGAACGGTGTCCGGCAAACAAATGGATGACATTTCCGGCGGGCGTCTTTGAAATTAATTCTCCAGGCTGGACGATTGGCGACAACGCCGCCTGTCAGTGGCCCAAGACGTCCTACGGCGCTATCGGTAATTGTCCACCCGGAACTGGGTGGGATGACCTCGCGCCCGACAACCAGCGGACGGTATTCCGGGTGAAGGCAAATACTGCCCCGAGCAAAAACGTGGCCGGCGCATGGTTCAGGATAGGATATAGTGGCTCGGTAAAGCAGTCGTGGGCCAATATTCATTTTGAAGGCACCGACCAAGGCATGCAAGTATCGGGCGATACGGGCAACAATAGTGGTCCCGGCAATGACGGCACCTCACGGCGTTTGTTTACAAATGCCTTTTTCTGGAATGTGGCTGATAATTCCAATGCTCGCGATATCTTGTCAACAGGGAATTTCGGCAATAACGGAGCTCCTCCCGGTGAAACATTCGGTTTTCAGTGGTATCACTCTACTAATCCCGTACTATGTCGCATTTATGTGGATGGCCGCCGCATGGCGGGCGGGCCTATTTATTCGGCGGCTGGTATTACCTTTGGCAACACGCTCGGCGGCATCCTGACCGATAGCTGGACACATCACAATGGGCAGGCAGGTGTGGTTTTCTTCCAAACGGCAAATTGCGTCAGTTATGGCTGCCGGCTAGGTGACCCAAGCGACCACACGACGAATCATGTCAATGGCAAGGCGAATGGCGATTGGCTCAATCATGAGCGGAGTACTGGCAATGTCCATACTGACATGAACCTCCATGTCTACAGCGTCGGCAAAGCACAGGGCGAGCATGTTTCGCATTCCAATGATAGCTGGACGCTGTCTCGCTCCGGACAGGATATCCCAGTTGATAATGGTACGGTGAAGTTTATCAACCAGACACACTCGCAGATATTATTTGGCGGTTCTGGGTATCCACTGACTATCGCGACATGGGTGCCGTATTGGACAGGCAATACCATGCAATCCAGTAATAGGCCTATTATCGTTGCCGCTGACGGCATAACGCCAGTGGCCGCAAAGTGGAACTTCGGAGGGACATGGCTAGATGTGTAAAGACGTAAGGAGCAGTAATATATGAGTATCGCCGCACGACGACTAATGAGGGCGCCAGCCGTTACGAGCGACCGTCCGACAGGTCCGGGGTATGTCCGCTATGAAGATTTGTACCAGCCTGGCGATTCAGTAGGCGCGGCCCTCAATCGCCTCGCGACACCAGCCATTGTGACCTTCCCAGAAGGGGTGTTCCTGCTCAATGGGTTTCAGTATTATGGCGGTGCCATTGACTGCAAAAAAACAATGGTGCGCGGTATCATTGGCTCTGGCTCGGGAACATTGTTCGACGAAAGCCGTGGTACGATTTTCAAGATGGTGCCAAATAGCTCGTCGTTCGTCAAAGGTACGTCACCAGAAACACCTACCCAGGCGCAGGGCGGCACGACCCAGGTATGGGTAATTCGCTGCGTCGGTGCCGAGGGGGATGTACGGTTCGAAAACTTCCAAATAGTTGGCACCGAACAAGGGCACAACTACAACGGCCTCTATGCCTACCATGTTCAGGGAAGTACGACGATAAAAAATGTCAAAGTATCGGGAGTGGCTGGCGATAACGGCGCTCCTCCGGGTGAAACATTTGGCATCTCGGCGTATCAGGGCAATATGGGCACCACAGTTATTGAAAACTGCGAAGTCGACGGCAGGCGTAGCGGTGCAGCTGGTTCCTCGTGGTATAGCGCAGCAGGGATTACCAGTGGGCAATCTATTGGTGCGACCATTCGTGGGTGCCATTCTCACCATAACGGTGCTGCGGCGTTTGTGTTCTATCGCGCGTTTGACGGAGTATTCGAAAATAACATTTGCGGCACGACCGACCCGGCAGCCCACGCCACGACCAATTTGAGGGGCTGGGGCGTTAATCAGGAAGAAACGGCCGGGATTGTGCACAAAAACTGCACCTATCGCCACGGTGCGGTCAACCAAGGCGTGCATATTTCACACTCTAACACCAATCGGTCGTTCCAGTATACCGGCTGGCCATCGCGTTCGGTGGTTGATGGGAGCCTTAAGGTCGTCAACCCGACATTCACAGATATATGGGGTAATAATTATTTTTACATTCAGTCATGGCTCACTGGTGTAGATGGCACGAGCAATAACGATTCGATGGTGACGCCGCCGCTCGTCACACTGACTGACGGTGTGACTCACCTGCCATACAAATGGGCGCATGGCCCGACGCAGACTGTAACGTAATAAAGAGGAAGAATATATGAGCATAGCAGCACGACGATTCCAGCGAGGTATCTCGAATAATACCGAAAACAACGTTCCCGAACGTGGGCCGGTCAGTTTCGCCAACTTGGCCGCAGCCAGGGCGGCGCTGAATACACCTTCGGATGCCAATTACGTCATGTGGAATTCCTCTTGGCCGGTCAATCGCGACCTAGAAGACGTCTTTGCGACCGAACTAGCCGACAACGATATTCTGGTGCTGCCGGAGCGTCCGCAGCCCTACGTTGTTGATTCGAGTGAAGGTTTTCGGGCTGCTGGCGTAGGTTGGGTACAGGGTCGTAACGGCTTGCTGCCTATCGTCAATCGCTACAAGAACATTCGCAATGCCCGCACCTGGTTCGCTATGGCCAGGGCACGGCGCGGTATCTTGGGGCTAGGTCCAAACGCCGTGATAGAAATGAGTCAATCATCGTGGACGATGGAGCCGCAAATCGAAGACCAAGGCAGTGTGCAAGAGTCCGACGGCTGGACGTCGATAGGACGATATTACTACGATACGGCTGGTGTCAAGAGGTCCGAGCTGGTCGGCTGTCAAGAGAAAATTATCGAATCAGCACATGCGACCCCGTATTTTGGTAACTTTACAATGCGTGCGCACGCGCTTGGTGGCATTGCGTTTTCAGGGCTAACAACCAACGGCAATCCAACGATGACAACCTTTGAGCGGCTGGACCTATCGGGCTCGTGGTATGGATTCCAAGGGATTCCGAATGGTGAGGCCGGTGGGATTGGCGTAGGCCGCGGGCAATACTTGGTGAGCCGTTGTGTTTTGGGTACGCGCGATAGCAATGGCAATCGTTTTGGAACGTCACCGGTTATGATTAACAGCTCGACTGGCGGCCTCATCGAGCATACTGATGCGTGTGAAACGAATCATGGCATGCTGACGATTTGGAACTCCAGCGGTACGCACACGCTCAATAACGTCAACTTGCGCTTTAATTCGGGTCCAGGCATGAATCTGGAGAAAAACCAAGCTGGCATGGTGCTCAATATGAACGGCGGCTCAATCTGGTCGGACTATTATGGCAACGGCGGTAAATCGCCTAAGCCAGCTGACCAAGGTACTAAAGGCAGGCTGCATATAGGGATATTTTCTGAAGTTGGGTCGGCCAAAATTACCCTGCGCGGCGTCGACCTCGATACAGGCCCAACGGCGGGCGCACTGAACTGTCAATCGTACGGAGCGACACAGCAACTAGCCAGTGACATCAAGTGTTATGACGCGAATAATAATCCCATACCAGTGAAGGCGTACGGACTCAATTAGGTAGCCATGATACAATCATAAGCATGAGCATCGCAGCACGACGGCTACAGCGAGCACGGCTGGCATCGCAGTCGTACCAAGGTACGAGCAACGGCCCCTTGGGCTATCGCATCAGTGAAATGTTCGGCGGTGATGGCAATGGTTCGTGGATTAATACCCCGATGCCAGCCAACACAAGCGTCCACGCGGATTCAGCCACGGCAGTTGCTGACCTCTGTTATAACATCTACGAAAAGGCCACAGGTACGAATGTCGCTGCTTGGCCGATTATCAATGCTGGCAACTATTGTGCCACTATCAATGTTATCCCGCACGGCACGCCGTTGGTAAAAGTATGGTCAAGCGAACTTCCGCAGCACTGGAATGACCCCAGTAAGTGGTCGGGCCATGCCATGCAGTATGACGGCTTTCCGATACCGGAGGGCCTAGAGCCAACCAACGACTCGGACGGCACCATCTTCCTCTATGACCCCGACTGGGAGTGGCCTGGCCGTCCAGGCGACCCGCAGTACAAGGGGCGGGTATATGAGCTATGGGGCGCACAGTCACCAGAACAAAACGTAGCCAATGGACTTCCGGCACGCTGGACGGCGAAGTATCCGGGGCGACTATCCGGCGTGAACAATCGTCTCACTGGGCATCCTGTCAACCGGACTACCGGTGATGCGCTGAGTACCGCCATGCCAACCTTTACGGCGCCCAAAGCACCCAATGACACCTCGGCCAATACTGGCTATGTAGGATATGGCCGGGATGGTGTCGCCGAACACTCTGGTATGATGGCGAGTGCGTCGCACATCCCGATGAGCCACACGCAGATTCGAATATCTGATGTAGTGAAGGGTGTCATTAATCACCCGCTGGGGTTTGCGCTTTTCGGCTATGATGGGTCGCCAAAAGGCTACGTGTGGCCGGCAACCGGGTATGATGGCGCCAGTCGACCGTGGATGAAGCATGGCAATCGGTTCCGGCTCCCAGCCAGCTATACTGCGACCTATCCGGCAAATATGCCTGTCGCGTGGCGTCCTTGGTTCGATATGTTTATCCAGTGTTTCAAGGACTACGGCGTGATGCTAGTAGATACCACAGGCAACTCATTTGCGCTTCGTGGTGAGCCAGGAGTACAGAATTATTATCCTGCCGGTTTCAATAGCAATACGTTCATCAAGTACTTACCGTGGGCCGATATGGAAATGCTCGTTGTAGGGAATGATAATGAGTTCTACCCTTCCGCATAGACAGGGGCCGCTACCCATAGTTGACGTATAAGTATATATTATGGTATAATACGCTAAAGCTATAAAATATAGCCGTCTAAGTGTCTATGGGAGAACGCTATGTCGTCATTTCGCCGTCGTTTACAACAATACTCATTGGTAATCGCTGCGGTGGGATTGGCGCTGCTCACCACTGTGAGTAGCCTCCCAGCCAAGGCCGACACAGCGCCGACATCAAAATCGACGCCACTGACTGTTTCGGCTGACCCGCTGCCGACTGTCCAGGTAGACGGCATGGTGTGGGACCAAGTGCTGGTAGGTAATACCGTGTATGCGGTCGGTACCTTCCAAGCGGCGCGGCCGGCTGGCGTGCCGCTTGGTGGTGCGGGCACGGTGCAGCGCTTGAACATTCTGGCGTACGATATCCGGACTGGCGTGCTCGATACGCGATTTGTCCATAGCCTTACCGGCGCTCCGGCAAGTACGAAGAAGGCAGCCGATGCTATCGCAGCGTCTCCCGATGGCAAACGGTTGTATGTAGGCGGGTCTTTCAGCACTGTCGATGGCCAGCCGCGGGCCCACTTTGCGGCTTTTGACCTGACGACCAACAAGCTGCTGCCAGGATTTGCTGGCACGAGCGGCCCGGTGTATGCCCTGGCGGCAACCAACGAGCGCGTCTACGTGGGCGGCGGGTTTACGACTGCCGGCGGCCAAGCGCGGCACAATCTTGCAGCATACCACGCAAATGGCGCGCTCGACACCTCATGGAAAGCAGATGTTGACGGTCCGAACGGCTCGCGTGTAGCGGCGCTCGCCATTGCTACCAAGCAGAATAACCTCATCGTGGCGGGTGCCTTCAACAAGCTAGCTGGCAGCACCTACCTTTCGTCGGGTGCGGTCAAGCTCGATACGGCCGCCAAGGTAAAGTGGGCCAGCCAAAGCTCGTCGTATCCAATCCGTATGCAAATCAGCAAACCAGCGCCGGGTAAGTCGCTCAGCTATAGCGCCATGGGCTTTTCCAGCGCGAGCTACGACGGTTCGCAGGTATATTTGACCGGCTGGGGCTTCCTAGAGGGCGCAAAAGGCTCAGGCGTGTTTGAAGGCCGGGCAGCGGTGAGCCCGAAAGACGGCTCGATTATTTGGATTAATGCCACGCGCGGCGATACCTACGACGCCGTGCCTATCGACGGACTGCTGTATTCGGTAGGGCATCCGCACAAGGCGACGGAAGTCGGCGCCTTCCCCGACCAATACACACAGATACAGCCGCTGCAGCACGTGGCAGTCGAAACGACAACTCGCACCAGTAAAAAGAACGGCAAATACTACTATAGCCAGCTGCTCCACTGGTACCCCAAATTCACAGTTGGCGACAAGAGCGGCTCCGGGCAGGCCGGCTGGACAATTACTGGCAACAAGGACTACATTGCAATTGGCGGCGAGTTCCCGAAGGTAGAAGGCATGGCGCAGCAAGGACTGGTGCGCTTTACGACCAAAGCCAAGGCCGCCAACAAGATTGGTCCCAACGCGTACCGCTTTGCTGGCTACGGCGTGTCGGCTGCACCAGCCAACAGCAAGAAAGAGTCGAAAGTCACTGTCTACACCACCAGCGATAACGACAACGTCAATCTCACCTATGAGCTCTACCGCGCCGATGGTACCAAGCTTGCTACCAAGACAGTTGCCGCCAATTGGTGGCAGTCCAAGTCGTGGACCTATACCGACAAAAACGTCCCCAAGGGCACGTCATTGCAGTACAAGCTAGTCGTCAAAGACCCCTTCGGCAACAGCCGCACCTACACCGACACGACGCTCATCGACGATACCGACAGCCGTATCAAATACAGTGGCTCCGGCTGGAAGTCGTACACCAAGCGCGCCGATACTTCGCCAGACTTTGGCCGCACGATTCACCGTTTGTCCAAGAATGGCAGCTCGATGAGTATGAGCTTTACCGGCACCTCCATCACGATGTTTACTGAGATGAATAATTATTCGGGAGTTGTCGACGTCAGTGTCGACGGCGGCCCGGCGACGCGCGTGAATCTAGACCTCAATCATCCAAAGGACTACAAAAAGTACCAGCAAGCCACCTTTACACGCAGCGGCCTCGCTCCTGGCAAACACACCATCACGGTCAAGAAAGTCAGCGGCAAGTACATCTATATCGACGCCTTCAAGGTGCGATAAGGCTAATTCGTCACGAAATAATCGAACGCAAACGTGCGGTTGGCACCAGCTGCAGTGTTGGTGCAGATGCTAAAGCCAGTCTTGTCGCGGTCGACATAGTAGGCCAGCGAACCGGCGGCTGAGCCGATGGGGGTGACGAGTACGTGCGGCGCGCTGGTGAAGGCTTGGCGGAAGTTCAGCCTGATGAAGCAGCCGCTTGACGGACTGCTACCGGTATTGAGGTTGATGGTACCAGTAGTGTCCGAGCCGTCAATCGACGCTGTGCCGCCGCCGCCGAGGACGCTGGAATTGATGGTGCGCGTTGGCGACGGACCAGTGAAGCTAATGTGGTTGGGCACCTGCAGGACGGCATTGCCGCTCATGATCAGCCGAGTTACAGTCAGCTGCGATGCCGTAACGGGCCCGCTCAGCGACGTGGTGCCGCTGACGCTGAGATTACGTAGCGTTGTGTCGCCCTGGATGGCAGTATTGGCCGCGACCTGCAGGCTGTTGATCTGCGTGGTGCCAAGGTTGGACGTGCCCGAAACAGTCAAGCCCGCTGCCTGGATAGACCCGCTCGTCTGGATATTGCCAGCGACATTGAGCGCACCGCGCATAAGCGTCTGGCCGGCGATGATGGCATTGCCCTGGATAGTCAGCGTCTGCTGCGTGTCGCCCACGCTGGCATCGGTATTGGAGAGCTGCTTCAGGGCCTCTTGAGTGAGCGGCTGATTGGCAATGGTTGGCTCGACGGGCGGTTTTTGGCTGTTGAGGTAGCTGACGACGGTGAAGGCAATGGCGATGATGAGAATCAGTACGAACAGCAGGAAGTAAATATTTGCCCTGCGCAAGAACCGCTTCAGTGCCGAAGGCTTTTTCTCGCCTGGCGCAGCGGTAGCCGGCGCAGGATTCGCCGCTGCTTGTGCTGACTGCTCCTGCTCGAGGTCATCGGGCGTACGGCTCAGCGCATCGGCTGGCGCTTCAGCCTCAGCTGGTGCAGTCGATTTAGGCTCATCGGGTTTGGTAGTCGGGTCCATGGATGTTCGTTTTTACGTTTATGCTTACACCTATAGTAGTACACGATGGTACAATAGTAAACATATGGGGTATAGGAGATATGCACAATACGGCGTATTGTTGGCAGCTGGGCTGGTGCTATATGCTTGCAGCAGCACGGTGGCGGCTCTGACTTCCAGCTCGCCCAACTACCAGATAGTCGAGACCGAGTTCAATGCCGGCACAAACGTCAATAGCTGCTCGGGCGGCGGGCAATACTGCGCTCGTACGACAATGGGCAGCCTGATGGTGGGCGATAGCGAAGCGGGCAGCAGGCGCGTCGAGTTTGGGCCTATCACCGAGGACCAGCCAGCGCTTGAAGTGATTGTCGAGCCGGGCGAGTCCGACCTAGGCGTTCTGACGACTGAGCATACGGCCACCTCTAGCGTCGTGGTCAAGGTGCGCAACTACCTCAGCAACGGCTACGTTTTGCAGTTCACGGGGAGCCCGCCCAAGTACAGCACGCACGCGCTTGCTACGCCGTCGACGCCAACTGCCTCGGCTGCTGGCACCGAGCAGTTTGCGCTCAATGCAGTTGCCAATACCGAGCCCAAGACACTGGGCGCGAACCCCGTGCAGGTCCCCTCGGGCCAGTTCAGCTTCGGTGAAATCATGCCTGGCTATGCCACGCCCAATGTCTACAAATACACTAGTGGCGATACCATCGCGCGGAGCCTGAGCGAGTCGGGGCAGACCGACTACACCATCAGTATGATAGTCAACATCGCAAACAACACGCCCGCCGGCCATTATTCGGGCGAGTTTTCGGCGGTCGTCATCCCTACCTACTAGCTGCCAGCCTGACTGTGGAAAACTTCCTCTTGCATACGGCATATCGCTAATGTTACAATGCGCAGTGAAACCCTAGTCTGTAGGGCCACCAAAACAAACATAACTAGGAGATATACACTATGTATACACTCAAATCAATCGCCAGACGCGGTACGATGCTGGGAGTAGCAGCAGCCTTTTTGGCGGCGACTATTGTGCCAGCGGCGCAGGTGTTCGCCGACGCGCTGAACCCGCTGACGAATCGTAGCTTGACGCTGTCGAGCTCGTCACCGGGCTGGAGCAATACCGACGGCTCTGGCAATACCAAGTATGCACCACCAAACAGCGGTGCCAACGGTAAGCAAACCGGCAATACATTCGAGTTCAACGTCAGTACCGACAGCTCAGCCGTAGGTGCCGACCCCGTCAAGACCATGACCTTCCAGTACTGTACCACCTCAGCGGGACTCTGCCGCGCGCCTGGTGACAACACCACGGCAGGCACCGACACCACGACTACTTCCGACCTCAAGGTCGTGACGAGTAGCCCAGCGGAAGTTGGTAGCGGTAACTTTTCGACAGTTGTCGACACAGCGACCACAGGTCTTGCTGGTGGTCGCGTCAAAGCCGTCCCAGGCTTTACCAACCCCGACAATCCAAGCGACACTACTGGTGTCTACGCTGCCAAGAACGTCACTGGCAACTTCGTTGTCTACTACCTCGACTCCACTGACAGCACTTGGAAGCAAAGTAGCGGCTGGAGCATGTATGCCGTCAACCGCGAGAACGCGACAGCTACTCTATCCGGCTTGCCAACAGTGACTGGCCAAAACAACTACATCATCCTGAAGAAAGCTACCGGCGAAACCTTCAAGCCAACCAACAAGGTGCGCGTCGTCTTCTTCGGTACGACGGCCAACTACATTCAGAACCCTGGTTCTGGTGCATTCTTCGTCAAGATCAATACCTACAACAAAGAATACGTTCCTTCAGGCCCATCGACCGGCCAGGTTGCTCTATCAGGCCTTGCTCCGACAGGTTTGGATGAGGACATCATCGACGGCGGTGTTACCGTAGCCAACGTCATGAACCAGTCCATCCAGATTACCACCAAGGTGCTGGAAACCATGCAGTTCTCTGTGGGCACGGTAGATCCGAACACGCTCAACAGTGCTCGCGTAGGTGAAACTGATTCAAGCGGTGCAGATGCTACCGCCGTAAGCGAGCTCGATGCTGCACATGGCAACACTAACTTGGTTAACCCTAAAATCCGGCACCAGGTATGCGACACCATCCTCAAGGCAATGACGCCAAACGACCCGGCCAACGTACTGCGGCTTGGTAACCAAAGCGCTGAGAGCTCACTCGAGACCGACCACACCTACAGCACACACAGCTACTGGCGCCTCAGCTCCAACTCTAGCGCTGGTGCGACGGTATACTACTCTGGGCACACACTATCTAATACTGTCGGCGACCAAATCGACCCTATCGGTAAAAACAAGCAGGGTCCATCACGCGGTGCAGAGCAGTTCGGTCTAGCACTTGCGAATACGGGGCACCAGGCAAGTGACATCACTGCCAATGGTGTGACGCCGGAGTATGCGGCCGACACTAGCGGTTCAAACCAGAACTACAGCGTCAACTATGCTCAGGAAGCAACCTACGAGAACGGTAACGACAACGGCAAGACGTCTATCCATACGGCCAGCCTGACAGCCGACGGTGTGATTGGCAACCCCAGTTGGCATGCACCACGCCTGTACCCGCTTCTTGCAGATGCTAACTACAATAACGGAACGGGTGCGATTGATGGCACGCCAACAACTGAATTCGCCTTTGACGATACCTCTGACACTATCCCTGTGGCACTTGCTACCGAGAGTGACCAAGTCGTCGACTGCGTCACTGGCAAGATGCGCTACATCGCCAACATCGCAGCGACCACCCCAGCTGGTATCTACACTACCAAAATCAACTACATTGCAGCTCCTCAGTATTAGACTGAACGAGCCACTCTATGCAGCATACCGACCCTCCTCTGGGGGTCGGTATTGCCTTATGTATGCTACTACGCATACCGCCTATTCTTTAGTACAATGATACTATGCTGCGCCATAGGTTTTTCAAGCTGCACCCGGCATTACACAAGTGGCGCCTGCTTTTTTCCGAGGAAATGCTGGCGCTGTTTCTGGTGCTTGTGGTGTTCGTGGTGCCGGCCGATGCATCGACGCGTTTGCAGCAGCGCGGCTTGTTTATGCGCAACAACGATCCAGGCGCGACGACCGACTACACGGTGTCGTTTCGCTATGTGACGCCGGCGGCGATCGGCTCGGTTGATATGCTGTTCTGCGAAAATCCTATCCCGTACGAGCCTTGTGTGACACCTGCTGGGCTATCGGTAGCAGGCGCGACGCTCAGCAGCCAGACGGGCGAGACAGGGTATACTATCGGTGCCAAGTCGACCAACCACATTGTGCTGACGCGCGCGCCCAGCATGACGGTGAGCGGCGGCCTGTCGTCGTACACGCTCAGCGGCGTGGTCAACCCGACCGATACGGCTCAGGCGTTTTCGATTCGGTTGCGTACGCATACGTCTACTGATGCCAGCGGCACCCAGGTCGACTTCGGCTCGGTGCGCGGCCAGGTGACCACTGGCATACGACTTGAAACCCAGGTGCCGCCTATGCTGATATTTTGCCTGGCCGAGCAGGTCGAAGAGAACTGTACCGGCACTAACAGTGTCTACTACACCGACATGGGCGATTTGACGCCCACGACGACACTCACGGCTCGTTCGCAAATGGCAGTGGGTACCAATGCCACTGGCGGCTTCGCTATTACGGCCTATGGTACGCCGCCCAGCGCTGGTACGAGCGTGATAGATGCCTCGACCACGCCCACCGAAAGCCGTAAGGGTACCAACCAGTTCGGCATCAACCTCGTTGCCAATACCAGCCCTGGGATAGGCAGCGACCCCGAGGGCACTTGGGCCAACGCGCTCGCCTCGCCGGGCTACGACACGCCGAACAAGTACAAGTATGTGTCTGGCGACGTCATCGCCTACTCGGCGGATGTTAGCCTGATGAAGAAGTTTACGGTCAGCTATATCATTAACTCCAAGCCGGATTTGCGTGCTGGTGTATATACTACAACGATATCGTACATAGCCAGCGGACGCTTTTAATGTTACAATACGGCTTATACTTATAGTCAATGTAACAGTGTAGGGGAACAATAAACATGAAACATATCAAGCTTCTTGTCGTGGCTGCTGTGGTAGCACTTTCTGCATGCGTCGCTAATTTGCCCGGGGCATCGGCTTCGGCGGTTTCGTCGTCGTCGCTTAGCCTCGTCCCGAAGAAGAATTACGTTATCGACCCAGGCAAATCAGTCAAAGACAAGCTGGTCATTCGCAACCTCGATAAGACAGCCGAGCTTGACCTGACGCTGCGTGTCGTCGACTTTACCTACACCGACGATAGCGGCACGCCCAAACTGATGCTCGACCCGAAGGCCGAGCCGACGCCATGGTCGCTCCGCTCCTATATGACCGTGCCAGAGTCGGTGACTATCCCTGCCGGCGAGTCCAAGTCGCTGGATATGAAGGTAGAAATCCCGGCAAATCGCGGTGGCGGTACGCTCTATAGCGCCATCATCTACTCATCGGGGTCGGGCGGCGCGAACAATATGAGCAACGTCGGCCTGAGCGCTTCGGGCGTCACTCTGGTATTTACCAACATCCCGGGCAAAGTGCACGAAGACCTCCAGCTCGAAAAGTTCGGCCCCTACAGCAAGGACAGCCGCGACTATATGCCATACTTTATGGCTGCCGAGCCGCAAGCCGCTGCATATACGCTGAAAAACAACGGTAATGTCGCTGAGGCTCCGGTTGGCAGCATCACTATCAAGTATATGTTCGGCCAAGAGTACAAGATTACTGAAGTGAATCCCTCCAAGTCTCTCGCACTCATCGGCCAAACACGTACCTTCGTCGCGTGTATCAAGGCCAAGGAAAACGAAGCCGAACGTCGCGAGTCGAATGTTTCGCCAGTCACCTGTGTCTCGCCAGGACTCTGGCCAGGCTACTACACAGCAACTGCCGACCTCTACTACGGCCAAAACGGCAACAACACGCAGGAAATCATCAAGACCGTCGGCTTCTGGTACCTGCCATGGTGGTTCGTCGCGGTGTGCCTGGTCGTCCTGGGAGTCGCTGCCTTCTACATCTGGAAGCTCGTCCGCAAGATTCGCCATGCCATGTACGGTCCGCAGGGCAAGTCGCGTCCGGCCAAGCGAGGCCGCCGCTAAGCCGGCCTCGAAAGCCCTTTGGCAATCCCGTAGCAACACGCTACAATGAGCATAAGTATGATACGACCAACACGAGTTATAGCGCAGTGGGCACGCCTGATGAGCATCGGGGCGTGCTTGCTGGCTGTCGGCTTGTCGCAGTCCGCCGCGGCTATTACGCCGTTGCCAACGCCTGAGCCCAAGCCCGGCGCGTACGGTATCGAGGCTACCAAGAAGAAAGCGCCGCCCACCCAAGCCGCGTCGATCACGACGCCGGGCAATGGCTCGTCGTTTTCGCGCTCGCCGATTACTGTCAATGGTATTTGTCCCAAGGACACGCTGGTGCAGGTGTACAACAACGGCGTTATGGTAGGCGCTGTGCCCTGCAAGTCCGGCAGCTTTAGTTTGCAGGTGAGTCTATTTGCCGGCACCAACGAGCTCACCGCCATTGTCTACGATGAGCTAGACCAAGCCGGACCAGTGTCAAATAAAGTCACCGTCCAGTACAAAGATACCAACCTCGCCAGCTTCGGTCAGGCTATTACGCTGACCAGCACCTATGGCCGCCGCTCAGCGCCTGCTGGGCAGCAACTGAGCTGGCCGCTGCAACTGTCGGGCGGCACCGGGCCGTATGCCTTCAGCATCGACTGGGGCGATGGCAGCAAGGCCGAGCTGAAGAGCCAGGCGATGGCCGGCCTCGTGACGATTACCCACGTGTATGAAAAGGCCGGCATCTACCAGGTGAATATTACTGTCACCGACAAGAACGGCGTCAGCGCCTTTCTGCAGCTGGTAGCGGTGTCGAGCGGCAAGGTCGACGAAGCTGCTACGGCGGCAACCGGCACAGGAAGCGCCACGGCATCACCGCCGCAAATCCTCTGGATTCCGACGGCCATCGCACTGATACTCCTCGTACCAACCTATTGGCTGGGCAAGCGCAGTCAGCTGGTCATCATCCGCAACAAGATGCTCAAAGAGCGCGACAGCTATAGCGCTAAATGACGCTTGCCCTCGTCATGCTGAACTTGTGGAAAACTCGCACAAAAAGTCCTTGACAACCATAGGCATAACCGTGATACACTGATAGCGTTACTAAACAAAACAAATATATCTTAAAAAGATGTGAGGAGAAGTGGTATGGGTTCCGTAGGAGCAATAAACCGCCAAACACGCCGTATGGTCGTGGCGTTCGCCCTTGTGGCAGCTATGATCGTGGCGAGCTTTTTGCCGACGCTTGCGTGGGCGGCACAGTTGAGTGATCGATCGGTTGCGGTCGATAGCTCAAAGATTGGCAAAACAGGGGTAACCTACAATATTAAATTTGATCAGGCGACCAACGCTGACGCGGTGGTGATACAATTTTGTACCAACACGCCACTGATTGGTGAGTTCTGTGATGCGCCAGGCGGTATGGTAGTCACGGGTGCGACAGCTGGTACGGGCGTCACGGCTATTACCTCGGCGACAGGCAGCACTATCAAGCTGACAAAGGCGGGTGCTACCGAGGATTTGACAATCACTGGTATCACCAACCCAGCTGCCAGAGGTACGGTATACGCGCGTATCTTGACGTATGTCGATTCGACGGCCGCAGGTGCGTATACTGTAGATGAGGATACCAATAAGGCTATCGGTACGCCAGTCGACCAGGGTAGCGTGGCAATCGCCTTTACTGATGACATCGAAGTATCGGGTGCTGTCCTAGAGACCTTGACCTTCTGTGTGTCCAGGACAGATCTCACTAGTACTAACTGTACTATCGGCTACAATGCACCAGTATTGACACTTGGTGAAGACGATGGTAACGGGGTGGTTGCCCTGAGCTCATCCAAGGTATCGACCGGGGATATCTACACCAAGATTTCGACTAATGCTGTCAAGGGCGCGGTCGTCAGCCTCAAGAGCACGGCCGGTGTCAATCAGCCAGGCAACGTGCCTTGTGCCGGACTGGCACTCGCTGGCACGGGCGCATGCAACATTGCTGCTGCTGGTACTACTGGCACATTCGGCGATGCCTCGCCTGATGCGAAGTTTGGCGTCAAGCTTAAACTGCCAGATACTAACGACAACTCTGACGGCAATGGTATTATCGCTCTCGACTCAAACTACGACACCTCCGACTACAGGCTTGATGGTGCTGCAGCTATCGGTACATACGGCGACGCGATATATACCACAAACGGTGGCTATGCCAACAACCGTAATGTGATGCTAACATTTGGCGCCAAGTCGGCTGCCAATACGCCAGCCGGTAAGTATTCTGCTGCTATCAGCTTGATCGCAACAGGCACATTCTAGTACGAATACGTTGCAATAGTAACAACACCTCCTGCGATGGGAGGTGTTGTGCTGTGTGGTATAATCAGTAGCAGTTACAAGTAAAGGGGAAAAGTGTGTTGGTAAAACAACGAGTGCAGATGAGTCTTCGTGTAGTTATGGCGTTTGCGATTATTGCGAGTGCTACTGTGTTTGGCGCGCAGCATGCATCCGCCGACGAGCAGACCAACGCGGCTAATACGCTTAAGATATCGCCAGTTCGTAGTGATATCGAAGTGAAGGCGGGTGAGACCAAGACTGTCGAGGTGATCGTTACCAACGTGAGCGGCGCACCAATCAAGGTACGGCCGGTCACCAATGACTTTATCGCTGGCGATGAGCGCGGTACGCCGGCGCTAATACTTGATGCCAAGCAATTCGCACCAACCCATAGCCTGAAGCGCTATATCCAGCCGCTAGAAGATGTTGTCATTGAGCCGGGCAAAGGCAAGAAGGTCGATGTCGTCATCAAGGTGCCCAAGGATGCCAAGTCAGGCGGGTACTTTGGCGCTGTCCGCTTTGCACCGTCGAGCCCAGATGATGGCGGTGAGGTTAATTTGAGTGCCAGCGTGGCTTCGCTTATCCTTATGACCGTCCCTGGTCCTGTGACTGAAAAGCTTGCTCTTACCAACTTTGACATCCAGCAGGGCGGCAAGAACGGCACGCTCTTCCAGAGTGCCAACGACCTACAGTTGGCGCTACGCCTCGAGAGCAAGAGCAATATCCAGGTGGCACCATTTGGCAAAATATCCGTCAAGCAGGGCGACAAGGTAGTCTATGACTACGACTTCAATAGCAGCACCGATACCCCGCGCGACATGATCCTCCCCGACAGCGCCCGCCGCTGGGATATCCCGCTCAAAAACATCGATAGCTTTGGCAACTACACCGTCTATGCCACGCTAACCTATGGCAAGTCCAACCAAACCATCGAGGTCAATCAGTCGTTCTGGGTGATTCCATGGATTGTCATCATTATTGCAGCCGGCGGGGTATTGCTCCTGGTAGTTGCTATCCTCTTCGTCATCTTCGCCGTTCGCCGCCGTCGTCGCAACGTGCAGCTAAGGCGTCATGGCGGTCTACGACGCTACTAATTGAGGAGCGGTGGGAGTTTATGAATATGCAGCGACCAGACAAGCAAGGCTTTACCATTGTCGAGCTGCTCGTTGTCATTGCTGTGATAGGCATATTGACGGCAATTGGTATCGTTTCGTATAGCGGCGTGCAGCGCCACAGCGTAGAGGCTGTCGTGCAGACGGGCTTGAAAGAAGGCCACGACCAGATGGAAATACTACAGCTTCGCACAGGAGCCTATCCTACTGCACTGCCAGAGGATATCAAGCCTTCGCCCGACGTCACTTTTCAGTTGGTGACGAGTAGTTTGCCGCACTATAGCGGCTTGGGTACGGTTCAAAACGGCGTGTTATTTCAGAAGGTATGCGCCGACCTCATAGGCGAAGGCTACGGTACAGGCACTAACAACGGCAACCAAAGCGAGCAATACGTCACGGCGTGTAATGTCTATGGCCGTGCCGCTATGCAAATAAATGGCTGGAACGCGCATGACTTCAATGTCCCTATCGACAGTGCAACGGTGCGCGACTGGTACGAGGCCAACATCTCGTACGACTCGTATCGGCCTCATCACAAAACTGATGTTGTGACGTTTGCAAGCGCGCTATCGAGCCGCTTTACGGCTATGGGTGGCAGCTTTCCGGTGACGTCGTTTTGGGATCCGTGGGCAAGCCCTGGCAATGGTGTTGCCAAAGTAGACTTGCCGGAGCCCGATGCTTCAGGCGGCGGAGAGACCTACTGCCTGCAGGCCACAAGTACGCGTTTTAGCGATGTCGTATGGCATGTGTCGCCGAGCGGCAGAGTTATGAACGGTGCTTGCTCGTAGCTCTAGCGGTTAATACCCAGTACTTCACGAATCGACAGCTTGCGGCTGTATTCCAGTGCGCCGTAGCGGAAGACACGTACGGCCAGCACCAGGATGATAGCACCGGTGATGATGATAATTGGTACAGCTAGCAACACTTCCCAGCCGGCGAGATTGCCGACGGCGTTGCGCAGGAGCAGCGGAATAGGCGACGTCAGCGGGAAGAGCGACAAGAAGGTGATGATAGGGCTGTCGGGCGCCGAGACAAAGAGCGGCGCGGCATAGAGCGGTCCGAAAATCAGTATCATAATGATGCCGAAGAACTGTCCGGCTTCCTTAGCGCTTGGCACTGATGCACCAATAAGGACGAGCAGGCCGGTAAACATCATGAAGCTTGACGCAAAGATGACGGCTCCGATACCGATGCGGCCCCAGTCTACCGGCAAGGCACTTAGGTCGATGAGCGGTAGCTGCAACTGCTCGTGCAGCAGGAAGTAGCCGACAAGCGCTGGTGCAACGATAAGCACGGCTTGGAACAGTGCGAGTATGACAAGGGAAATGATTTTACCGATAATCAATGTCCGCGCTTCGATGGTGGTGAGAATCATCTCGATGACGCGGTTTTCTTTTTCCTCGGTAGTGCTGGTGAGCATTTGGTTGCCAAAGAAGGCGATGAGCAGGTAAAAGAGCAGCAGGAATACGCCCGGCAAAATCATTTCCTTGAACGGGTCATACTCGCGGCCATCGCGGTAGGTTGTCATGGAGGTGGTGATTTTGCCGTTGATGACTGCACGCTTGGCGGAGTCGACGGTTTGTTCGACTGACTGCGAAAGCAGGTTGGTGGCGACGCCGCTGTAGCGGCCGTTGTTGAAGACGCCGACGTCTTTGCCGTATACCTCGAGCTGGTCAGTCGTGAGGTTGCGGGGGATGTAGATGTAGCCGTCGACTTTGCCTGACTGGACATTGGCAATGCCTTGCTGCTTGTCGGTGATGGTCTGGGCACCGATGGCCTTGGTGAGCGCCGGGTCAACTAGCTTGGAATCGTCGGTGATTTCGAGTGAGAAGCGTTCTTTGCTGAGTTTTTCGGCAGCGTCGCTGGTGGATTGATTGGAGGCGATGATGATGCCGAAAATAGCCGCCATCATGAGCGGGAAGCTCAGCGCCATTATCCAGAAGGACTTCTTCTTGAGCGTTCGGATAATTTCGAAGCGGATGACTGTCGATAAGTTGTGCATTATTCGTTACCTCCGTGAGTGCCGTAGACCGACAGGAATATATCGTTGAGTGATTTGCCGCCGAACTTCTTGCGGACGCTCGGGATGGTGCCGTAGGCTGCAGCCGCGCCGTCCTTGAGGAGAATCACGCGGTCGCAGAGGCGTTCAACCTCTTCCATTTGGTGCGTCACCATGATGACGGTCGTGCCCTTGGCTTGGTGCTCCTCGATGATGTCCATCAGTAGCTTGCGATTGACCGGGTCGAAACCTTTGGTCGGTTCGTCCAGGATGAGTAGCTCCGGGTCTGCCATAATGGTGATGCCGAGCTGTACCTTCTGCTGCTGGCCGCCAGAGAGTTTGTCGAGGCGAATCTTGGCCTTGTCAGCGAGGTTGACGCGCTCGAGGTAGTCGAGCGAGGTTTGGCGTGCGTCGTCGCGCGACAGGCCCTTTAGCTGGCCAAAGTAGACCATGGTGTCGATAACCGACTCTTTCTTATAGAGGCCACGCTCCTCTGGTAGATAGCCTAGCTTGACGCCGCCCGACACGCTGTAGGGTTTGCCGTCGAGGAGCAGCTCGCCGCTGGTGGGCGGATAAATACCGAGCAGGGCGCGGATAGTCGTGGTCTTGCCCGAGCCGTTGGAACCAAGCAGCCCGAAGGTTTCGCCGCGCTTCACCTCAAACGACAAACCGTCGATAACCGTTTGAGCGCCGAACCGCATAGTGAAATCCTTGATAGTGATGATAGCGTCGCGAGTAGTCATATATCCAGTATACACTATCTGTATCGCTGGTTAAGATATCAGTATAGATTATTGACAATAATACCACTATGGTGTAATGTATAACACATTATTACTGCAAGTAATGCGTGGGCGAGGTTTGAAATGGGATATGATGTATATCAGCCGGCTGCCGGACTTGGCGGCAATTCACTAGTCATTGATACACCAGGTGTGATTGAAGCTACGCAGCGAGGCGAATGGTTCGACATGCGCTCTCACGACAATACACCGTATTCGCTCGATAGAGTACTTCAGGTACTACAGCACGATGCACCGACCTTGGCTGACTTTGCGGACACCAACAGGGTGTTTTTCGTAGGCACAGTCCATGCAGCTGGAGAAGGATCAGACTGGAGTATAATGCCAGGCTCCAAAGACCCCGAAATAGCCAGGATGGCACGTGAACTCTACCGTACTAAGCTGATGGGAGCCAGAGCTCACTTTATCGTGGGGCCGAGCGGTGATTATTTCACTGACTCAGAACATATCGGAGTCATGGACGAGGACACCGCTGGTTGCGAGGTGGCGATTGATGTTACGAGGGAGGATGGCTTGGCTGTCGATCATTTCAAACGGGGCCTCGGCAAGCTTGTTTTCCAGCCCGGGCCGTGGCGTACATGGAACGGTGGTCATGCACTCGATGGACATGATGATTTGACCCCCGGCATGGTAGAGGTTGAACTGTCGCGAGCCAAGCAGTCGCTCCTCGAAAGTATGCGCGCATCACTAGGAAGGTAGCCCCTATGCCGCATGTGGAGAGTTTGAAGCCATCGCAGCCTGCCGAGCGGCCTTCGCTTGAGGCTATACAGGCGATGATAGAGTCGCCAAGTGAGCTTGCCTTGCAGCGTATCGAGTGGTTGGGGGTAGACCATACGGTGTATGTGGGCGATACGAAGCGGCTAGGGCTTTCACCCATGCAGTATTTTCTGAATGGGTACTCATTGGACCATGATTCTCTAGGGTTTTATGATGAAGTCGTCGAGGCTTTGCATGGGAACGAGGAGCAGTTCAATGCACTACTTAGAGGTGCCGTGGACCGAACGCCTTCGCTCTTGGTAAGGCACCCGAGGATTTTTGAGCCTCTCTACAACCAAGAGGAGATACGCCACCTCCATAGAGTAGTCGGAAATAAGCAGGGTGTCTTGTACGAGCACTTCAACAACTTGATTGCTTGCTGTAGCGATGAGGAGAGGTTGAGTGTTGCGAATAAGCACGCTTTGCAGGCTGGCAACATACCCTTCAATCCTGCTGTTACTATCCTGGCTTATACGACTGAACTCAGTGTCTCTGAGAAGCGGCGGGCACTCAAGAGGGCAATAACTGGAAAGCATGCATTTAATCAATCACCTCTTAGCTATTACGGTGCTGGTTATGACGGTAAGGTTGCTCAAGTGGATGTAGCAGTGGCGATTGATAGCGCCAAAAAGTTAATTACACAAGGAATTGTCGATCCTACGGAGCTGTGCGATACGCTTAACTTGCTATTAGGAGAGCTACGGCCCAAAAACCTACGTGCATTGGAAGCTAAGCTGGTACTGACTGCAGCTGAGGTGCTGCCGAGCGATTCTGAGGGCCCTTCCTGTGTAGTCAGTATGGGGCGAACCTTTATACAGAAGTCATTGGAATATGAATCTAATAGTTTCGATGCATTTCGTCTGGTTGTTTCAGGGTTATTTCCACATGATGAGGCGAGTGCCATCATCAAGGCCCATGACGAAGCAAAAGGAACATCTATCCAGCAAGAGTTTGAGACGAGGGTACGGTGTTTCCAGGATAAGGAGCCTTTCAACCATGAACTCTACAAAAGGAGCGAGCACAAAGACACCGACCTGGTCAAAAGGTGGCACCAAGCGTATGTCGTAGAACGGCAAAGTTGGGAGGGGCTCGATACCGGTGATATGCTACGACGCTTGCTTCCCTACACAGGGTCTGAGAAGGCTCTGGTTCGTGATATTATAGAGTGCTGGCATGCATCACATCCCTTGTCAATGTGGCAAGACGATGTTTTTGATAAATACGAAAAACTCTTCGATGATGAGCCGAATCGCCTGCGAGCGATTATTGAGAAGAATATCGATACCGAAAAACAGCTTAAGTTTGCGTTGCAGTGCTGGCGACCGGTGGCGGATTTTATGGACTTCTCCAAGGACAAGATGCGAGAGCTTGCCCTTGCTCGAGTGACCGAGGATAGTATGTACAATGCGCGTATCTGGCTTGGCCAGATACTTGACGCGGATGAGCCGCTCCTTACAAAGTATGAGTGTCTAGATGTGCTGCTGGAAAAGATGCAAAAAGATGAGATCGATAGCACTACCGCCTTTGGTGTGAAGCACTTTGCTGAACAGCACCTGGGGCGGGACCTCACCGAGCAATACTTATTTCCGCTTTTTGGAGAATTGCCCGAGCTTGAAGCTGCATTTGGGTATACGCCGCATATCGCACGCCAAAGACTTAATCAGGATGACATGTATGAAATCTACAGAAATAGCTTTTCGCTGAACGCACTGGCTGAATATCTCACCGACACAGAGACGGAGCAGTTTGTCGCAAAAATACTTGAGCTGCCTCCGGAGTTGGTTGCCGATGCTATATACACCATATGGGATGACCTTTCTGGCGCACAGAAAGAGCAGGCCGTCGGTAGTATCCTGCGCAACCCTGCGCTCGCTGACCTTACATTTTCGGGTGTGGACATGAAGCTTGTTCACGAGGCTATGAGCCTAGATTTAGAAGACGGACAGAGGCTGGCCATACTTGAGCAAGGACCGTCTATAGATTTGCTGGAACGCTATGCGCCAAAGGCCTTTGCGACCTATCGCCGTAGACTGGCGTCTAAGGATGCTCGTGTCGCTACCGCACGGGACATTTATGCGAGTCCAGATGCTAGTCCTGAGATAAGGGCAGCTGCACATCGTTTGATAGACGCTCACTATGCTCGCTTGGAGCAAGGTGGGACTGATGGCGAGGGCAGACGGCGTGATATCCTGACGCATTATGCATACTACTACGACCTATGTATTCGGCTCGAAGCCTTTATGGGTGCAGCGACCATTCCCGCGCACATTAGAGGGAAAAACGAACCCAAAAACGAACTCCGCTCACTTGAGCTCTTCACGCTGCTGCACGAAGCAGGAGGCGTGGCCAACCTGTCGGATATCGACGGTATGAGTAAGGCAGAGCTGGAAGCGCAAGCGCTCTATGCTGTGCTCGATATGTCGTCTATCGGCAATAGCGAAAAGGAAGTCGTGAAGCAGTACCTACAGGCCAACAATGTCGATTTAGTCAAGTTCGGCATGTGGCTCCATGCTTCCTCGCGAAGTCAGAAACTTACCGAGTATATGGCTCCATTCATCAAGCATCTTGGGGCTGAAGGCGATATCACCAGTTGGAAAAAGGCCCAAGGCAATAACATGACCGGTACCTCTCCCTACATGCTAGACTCGTGGTTGGGCGAGGAGTCGACAGCGGTTACATTCGGCAACAACGCTACTGCCACCATCCGCTTCACCAACGACATAAATGCGCTGTATTTGTGCGGTGCAAGGCCGGTAGATAATTGCTTGCACTATGCCTATGGACTTAATCAGCGTGCGCTTCCCGGATTGCTTAGCGCCGATGTAAAAATGGTGCAAGTCGAAAACGAAAATGGCAACCCCATCGGCAACGCAATTATAAGAATCGCTTACAGGAATGACAAGCCTCGCGTCGTCATCGAGCCGCTTTATACCTCGATACACCAGCCTCATGATAGCGATGAGCTACATCGTGCCGTGATAGCCGCCACAGAGGAGTATGCCCGGTCGCTCGGCCTGCCGCTCGTTAACAGTATCATCAGGAATTTTGGCCGCAAGATGTATGACGCAGCTCGGCTGCTGTGGACCGACAGCGACACGAAAGAGGAGAGAGTGGCGCTAGTGGCTACAACAGCCCCATATACCTATGGCGACGGTGCTGGAATACGGTCCAAGCGAGTATCCACATGGGCCCAAGCTCGGTTAGCCGAAACTACTTGATGCCTTGCCGACGAATATAGTGACAGGTATCACACACATCTGCTACACTAGTAGTCCGATATGAAACATTTCTATGCTGTCCTGCTCAATACACTTATCGCCAATGTGACGACCAGCTACCTATGGTTTGGGCTGACATTTTGGGTGTACCTCGAGACGCAGTCGGTGCTGGCAACCGGTATCATCGGTGGTATGTATATGCTGTTGGTGGCGGTGTGCAGTATTATTTTCGGGACCATTGTCGACCACAACCGCAAAAAGGACGTCATGGTGTTTTCGTCGGTGGCGACGTTTATCTGCTTCGGGCTGGCTGGCGTGCTGTACCTGCTGTTTCCCAAGGAAGCGCTGGTGGATTGGAACGGTATCGTCTTCTGGCTGTTCGCAGGCATCATCCTGGTCGGCGGCGTGGTCGAAAACATGCGCAATATCGCGCTGAGCACCACTGTCACATTGCTGGTGCCTAAGGAAGGCCGAGACAAGGCAAACGGCCTGGTCGGCACAGTACAGGGCGTGGCATTCATGGTGACGAGCGTCTTCTCCGGGCTGTCTATCGGCCTGCTGGGTATGGGCTGGACGCTGGCGATTGCAACGGTATTTACGGCAGTGGCGATGCTGCACCTCTTCTTTGTGCAAATCCCTGAGAAGCGTATCGCTCACGACCCCGAACTGGCGCACAAGAAGGTGGATATCAAGGGTAGTATCGCGGCTATCCGCTCGGTGCCAGGCCTGATGTGGCTGATTATCTTTACGACGTTCAACAATCTCGTGGGCGGCGTGTTCATGGCACTCATGGACCCATATGGCCTGACGCTCTTTGACGTCAAGGTGTGGGGCGTGGTGCTTGGCATCACGAGCATTGGCTTTATCGTGGGCGGGGCGATTGTGGCGCAGAAGGGCCTGGGCAAAAACCCGCTGCGTACGATGCTGCTCCTCAATATCGCGATTGCGGTGCTGGGCGGACTGTTTACGATTCGTGAGTTCTGGCTGCTTTATGCGGTGGGCATGTTTGTGTTTATGTGCCTTATGCCGGCGGCCGAGGCGGCCGAGCAGACGATTATCCAGCGCGTGGTGCCGCTCAAGCGCCAGGGCCGGGTGTTTGGGCTGGCGCAGGCGATTGAGTCTGCTAGCTCGCCTATTAGCGCTTTCATTGTGGCGCCCATCGCGCAGTATATGATTATCCCGTACATGCGCACAGCTGAGGGGCAGGCGACG